>CAYOWR010000182.1:0-2526 GCA_964407725.1 uncultured Methanosarcinales archaeon | reverse complement strand
GTGGAGAAGAGCACAGTCCCTGTCCAGACAGGCGAAGATGTACAAAAGACAATAAAGTCATACAACACGCATAAATCTGACTTTGATGTTGTCTCAAACCCAGAATTTTTGAGGGAAGGCAGCGCAGTTGACGATTTCATGAAGCCTGACAGGATTGTCATAGGGTGCGAGAGCGAAAAAGCAAAGCAGACAATGAAGAAGCTGTATGAGCCATTGAAAGCTCCTATTCTCTTTACGGACATAAAAAGCGCAGAGATAATCAAGCACGCATCCAACTCTTTTCTTGCAACTAAAATATCATTCATGAATGCCATAGCTAATATCTGCGAATTGGCCGGAGCTGATGTCGAGAAAGTAGCTGAAGGGATGGGGCTGGACAAGAGGATTGGAAGGCAGTTCCTCAATGCAGGAATAGGATATGGCGGATTTTGCCTTTCTGGAGACGAGTTTATATTTCTTGGAAACCCAAAGCCAAAACTAATGAGTTTTCAAGATGCTTTCGAGATAAAAAATCTGCCTCAAATCATTGCATTGTCTCATAACGGAAATGAAGCAAAGCTGTCTGATGTACGGCTTATCTCAAAAAGGCATTATAAAGGAGAGATGATAAGAATCAAGACTTCAATGGGCCGACAACTGGAAGTCACGGCTGAGCATCCCATGATAGTAGAGGAAAGTAATAAATTAGTTGTGAAAGAGGCAAGGAACATTGATGAAGGAGACAATATCCCTGTTATCATAAATCTGCCTTACAGGCCGCTAAAAGATATTGATATGGTAAAAAACCTGCCAGATTCCATAAAAAAGAACTTAAAATTAAGGCCAAAAAACAAAAAGATATCGGATTACAAGGCAGAAATATCTAAACTTCTTGAATGTGAATCTTGGAGAAAGGCAGACTTTTTCAGGAAGAACTACCTGACTTATGAGTGCTATAAACAAATAGCAGACAAATTAGACAGCTTTCAGATGCTTTTATTTACAAGCAAAGGCAACACAACTTATTTTCCAGCGAGAATATCATTAAACGAGTCATTTTGGCGATTGATAGGTTATTATCTATCTGAAGGCCATATTCACCATGAAAAAGGCAAAAGAGGAATAAGGTCAAGGGTAGTATTCACCTTTAATGAAAATGAAACAGAGTATATCGATGATGTTTGTACAATACTTAAAAACTTAGGCATAAGGTTCATAAAAGGCAGTTATAACAAGACTGGGCGCATAACAATTTCATCAAAGGTTTTTGCACACCTGCTAGAAAATATACTAGTTTGCGGCAAAAATTCTTACGATGCGAGAATACCAAATGAAGCACTTTTACAGGACGAAACTTCCAGGAAAGCCTTACTATGTGGATTATTTAGAGGAGACGGCTATGCTTATTTTCATAAGCATGCGCGCTCAGTAACTATAGAGTACGGGACATGCAGCAGAATGCTTGCGGAAGGAATTACTCTTCTTCTCCAGTCATTGAAGATTATTCCAGGCTATAAAATACAACGAATGAAGAAATCAACAATAAACTCGCATATTATCAGAGTATCCGGAAAAAAGCAAGTTGAAAAGCTTATGTTTTTTGATAAGGATACAAATAAAAAAATAGCAAAACGCCTGAATGAATGCAAAAATATTGCCCCAATGGGCTATAAAATCAATGACAACTTTGGGCTTTTAAAAATCAAGAAAAAGGAAAAATTCATCGATGACAGGCACGTTTATTCAATGGAATTAAAAGATGAGCCCCACATGTTTGTCACAACAGGTGGTATTATTGTCCATAATTGCTTTCCAAAAGATTCAGAGGCATTCATCAGGATAGCCGAAAAAATAGGGTATGATTTCAAGCTGCTCAAGGCAACCCAGGAAATAAACAATGACCAAAAAAAGAATTTTGCAAAAAAGGTTGGGAAGGCATTGTGGGTTGTGAAGGGCAAGACAATAGGCATATTGGGGCTGGCATTCAAGCCAAACACAGACGACATGAGGTTTGCCCCGTCGGTAGACATAATCCAGGATCTGCAGAAAGAGGGGGCAAAAATAAAAGCTTATGACCCTGAAGCTATGGAAAAGGCAAAGCAAGTTCTTAATGGGATAGACTACTGCAAAGACCCATATGAAGCTGCGAAAGATGCGGATGCGCTCCTTATATTAACTGAATGGAATGAATTCAAGGAATTGGACATGGAAAAGGTAAAAAATGCAATGAAGCACAAGCTGATTATAGACGGAAGGAACATCTACAATCCAGAGGAGATGAAAAAGCTCGGATTCCATTACATAAGCATTGGCAGGAAGGAAGTGGTTTAAATGGATGCTATAGTGCTTGCTGCCGGGTATGGAACTCGTCTTTATCCCCTAACAAAAGATAAACCTAAGCCATTATTGGAAGTTGCCGGAAAATCAATAATAGAGCATATAGTAAGGAAGATTGAGGAGATAAATAATATAAACAAAATATATATTGTAACAAATGACAAATTTGAGCCGCATTTTAATGAGTGGCTTAAGGATTTTGACGCAAAG
>CAYOWR010000181.1:2451-2527 GCA_964407725.1 uncultured Methanosarcinales archaeon | reverse complement strand
GAAACATTATGTGCTACTCTCTTAAACATGTCTTCCGGATTTTCTATTACTTTGCCAGGAGCATTTTTCCTTAGGT
>CAYOWR010000181.1:0-2441 GCA_964407725.1 uncultured Methanosarcinales archaeon | reverse complement strand
TTCACCATCATTTCCTATTAATTTTTGAAATTCTTTTGTATTAGCTATTTCGTAGAAATGTTTTTTATATTTTTTAGTTAATTTCTCAATCTGATTTTTGTATTTGAATTTTGCATCTGCCAAGGAAACATTATGTGCCACTCTCTTAAACATGTCTGCCGGATTTTCTATTACTTTTCCACCTGCATTTTTTTTGAGATACCTATGTTCAAGAATCGTTATTGCGTTTTTTGATAGTTTTAATTTCTGCATTTTAACCATATTTATCTATTTTGGTTTATAAATATTGTTAATGTAATCAATCAAAAAATTTATATAAAATCAAATAAAAGCATTCTTTATGGACAATTTATCCATTAAGGAAATTCATGACAGGCTGCAGGAGCTGCATGGCTGGGAAATGTCGGGTTATGATGCAATTTATAAGGAATTTGAATTTAACGATTTCAAGGAAGCAATGGATTTTGTGCATAAAGTCGGTGAAAATGCCTCTCGTGAGTTTCATTATCCAGAAATCATGATTAAAAATAATAAAGTTGTTATAACATTGACAACTCCTGAAGAAAATGGTTTGACTTACAAGGATTTTAAATTGGCGAAGATAATTGAGCAGCTGGTTTAATACTCAATCCCTCTTCTGGCCACAATCCCTTTCTGCCAAGGGTGCTTTAATCCTTGGACTACATTGACATAATCTGCTGCTTCCATCAGCTCTTTTGGTGCATCTCTGCCTGTAAATACCAATTCAACTTTTCCGTGGTTTTTTATTAAGTCTAGAACTTCTTCCAAAGGAATCAGATTTTTTGCAAGCGCGCAATTTATCTCATCCAAAATAACCAGGTCATAATCTCCGCTTTTGATGATTTTTTTTGCATGCTCCCATCCCTGCAAAGCAGCTTCTTTCTCCTTAATGTCTGGCTGAAATACAAATCTTCCAGTCCTATCAGCGAATTCCTGCAGTTTTTTCTGCTTTTCCTTCAAAGCATCAACGCCAAACTGCTCAATCTCAAATCCAAGCTTTTTCGCGCTGAACAACTCCCCAGTCATTCCGCTTTTCAAGAACTGAATCATATGAACTTTTAAATTGTTGCCCATGGCCCTTAAAGCCAGTCCCAAAGAAGATGTGGTTTTTCCTTTCCCCTCGCCTGTTATGACATGCACTAATCCAAGATTCTTTTTGTTGTCATCTCCTTTCACATGAATTGGCTTATTTATTTTTGTTAATGCCATTTTATTTTAGTTTATTTTTAGTAAATGTTAACGACATTGTTATAACAGCACCTATTGCGGCCATCAGCATGTCTTTCTCAGCATCAAAAACATCTCCTTGAATGCCAAGCCATGCAATTGCATTTTCCGGCTCAACAATTATCGCAGTAACCCATTCTATTATCTCGTATGAAGCGCTCAACGACATTATTATTGCAACAGGAACATAATAACTTAGCAGGCCCTTGATTTTTGAATATTTCACAAGCACTTCCATTATAGGATATACCATAAAAAATCCAAATGTGAAGTGCACTAATCTATCATAATTGTCCCTCTCGAAATGAAGAATATTGAACAAAGACTTTATGAAAGGGACTTCTGAATAAGTGTAGTGAGCACCAATAGCGTGCAGAATCATGAATATAGTTATTAAAGTATAAGAAAAATTTGACAACTTAAATTTTTTATAAGTAATAATCAACAATGGCACAAAAATGAACGGCAGCAAATTCTCCAAAAACCAGTCAAACCTGTTTAATGGCTTTATAGCTAAAAAAATCCAGGCTGCAAGATATAATATTAATAAAAAATAATGATATTTTTTTGATTGCATTTTTATCAAAATCTTCTTAAATAATTTTTTAATTTTTAAATCCGCTCACTTCGTTCGCAAAATCTAGTGCTCGGGTTTCGCTTGTTGCCATTGCGCTCAACCCTCGCCTATTATTACATTAAATATTAAAAATAATATACTATGCGGGGCACCCATTATTGTTTACCTTGCATGGGTCGCATATTTTTTAAAATATTTTTTCGTCAATGCGTTATTTTTTGATGGATATAACTGCCAACAAAAGCTCATCTCTTTTTAGGATTGAGGATAAATTAATACAGAAACAATAAACGATTTGATTCCCTCGTTCCGTGCGGTATTGTACCGCACATTGCAGGGTTTTCCAGTGACTTGCGAGTGAGCTCGTTGCGAACTCGCTCACATTCGACTGCTTTTTTCAAAAGGTTGAATTACATGCAAAGGCCCCAGCCGCATCCAGGGCAATGCAAGCAGCCTTCTTTGAGTTCGACATTTGTGCCGCATTCTGGGCAATTCTTGATTGTAAACTTCGTCATTGGTCTTTCATTCTTGTTGTCTTCTCCAAAAACTAATCCACTCTCAGATTCCTTGATGATCTTTTTCTGCTCTGGCTTAATATCTATCTTATCCACTTCTT
>CAYOWR010000180.1:0-2539 GCA_964407725.1 uncultured Methanosarcinales archaeon | reverse complement strand
CTGGAATTGTTTCTGGCTCTTTGAATGCAACATCAATTAACGCGACAAATATAACTTCAACAGCAATAAATGTCGATGCTGGAACTTTGTTTGTTGATAGCGATAATAGCAGGGTTGGGATTGGAACAACTGCTCCAGCAACAGTTTTAGATGTCAAAGGAAAAGCTAACTTTACTGGAAACTTTTCAGTAGGGCAAACAAGCAACATATTTTTTGTTGATAACACAACAGGCAACGTCGGCATCGGGACTGCTTCGCCAAATACCAAGTTAGTAGTTGCTGGTGGTGTTAATATAACTGGTGGCTTAAATGTCAGCGGAGACATTGGCATGGGGGATGGCGCAAATGATTTTGTACGTGTTCGGGACTCTTCGGCAAGCGCTTTAAGCCTTGTTTCAAGGGAGCATGTATATGTAAACATTGACTCAAATAGTGATACAACAGGGACAGCTGTTTTTAAGATTTACAGAGACAGTGCAACTCCAGGTTCTGGTACAGCAATTTTGCAGATTGCAGAAAATGGTGCATCAAGCTTTTTTGACGGAGACAATTTTGGTATTGGTACCACAAGCCCTGGGAGTAAATTAACAGTAATTGGCGGAGTTAATGTTACAGGTGGCTTGAATGTTACAACAGGGAATGTACTGTTAGGAATAACATCCGGCAACGTCGGCATAGGCACAACTGTTCCAGACAACAAGCTGACAATTAGAGGCAGCGATACAGACTCTTATTTGGATGCTCCAGGCATCCTGCATTTGAATGTAACTGACAGCTTTAACACAACGCTAACTAATATAATAACATTAGATCATTTGCTGAATAATCCTCTTAATGCAACCAATCCAAAAGCTGGAGTTGCTGGCGGAATTGGATTAGGAATCTTGTTCAGGGCAATAAATAATGAAAGCGAGATAATTAATGTAAGCTTTATCAATGCAACATTGGTTAATGCCGGCAATGCCACTGAAGCTGGCGCTTTGACTTTCTATACTGCAAATAGGAGCGGAACAGAAACAAGGCTTATGCCAAGATTAGTTTTGAATGGCACTGATGTTTTTGTTAATCCTGTTGGCGGAAATACTTATTTGAATCCTGTATCAGGAAACGTCGGCATCGGGACGACGACGCCGGATTGGCATTTGGTAGTTTCAGGCTCTGGCGACCAAGTAATAAAAGTAAATACAACTAGCGGTACTGGCAGTAGTGCATCATTTTGGTTACAAGGCGGCGCAACAAATGCAGCATGGCAGATATTCACAAACAGAGCTGATTTAGCGGGTAGTGCTGACAATCTGGCATTTTACAAGCAGTTGGGAACAGTCGGGACAAAAATGGTAATAACAGATAGCGGCAACGTCGGCATCGGGACGACGGAGCCGGGGGCATTATTACAACTTGGTTCAAATACAAGTGGAAGTGGAACAATGATAATAAATGCACCGGATAATTCAGCAGGAGCGGCATTATATCTACGACAAGGCAATCATGCTACAAACGATTATGGTTTTAAGTTTCTTCTTGATAATGCTGTCGATGGTAAATTATATATGCAAGGAATAAATAATCCAACAGTAGTCGATGTGATGACGTGGGATAGAGCAACTGGCAACGTCGGCATCGGGAACACAATACCAAACGCTTCCTTGGATGTAAGCGGAAACATCTACTTAAGCGCTGCAAACCCAATGATAAACATAAGCGGGCCTGTAATTAGAAAATCGGGAAGTGATATTGTGATAAGTGATTAGAAACAGTTAATTATTTAAATAAGGCTGTCTTAATTTTGTTTAAGATGGAGATTAAAGCAAGATTTGAAAAAGGCCATTTTGTGCCTTTAGAGGATATTGAAAAAATCGAGAAAGAATACAAAGGTAAGGAAGTTAAGATAGAGATATTGCCAAATATAAGGGAATTTGTTGGAGTTTTGGAGGATTTAAAAACAGATTCAGTAAGTTTGCAGCATAAGATCAAGGACATGTGGTAAAATGTATCTAATTGATACTAATATATTCCTCGAATTTCTGTTAGGTCAAGAAAGAAGCGAAGAGTGTATTGAATTATTTGGCAAAGTTGTTTCTGGATCAATAAGCGCAAATCTAAGCAGGTTTTCATTGTATTCCATAGAAATCTTGTTGACAAAAAATAAAAAGATTGATGCCCTAGAGAAATTTCTTGCAGTAATTAATTATTCAAAAGGCCTAAAAATAATAAATACTGATGTAGGTGACGACCGGAAAATATTAGAATACATCAAGGAATATAATTTGAGTTTTGATGATGCATTAAACTTTCATATTTGCAAGAGTCTAAATTTAAGCATAATTAGCTTAGATAGACACTTTGACAAAACTCCAGTAAAGCGAATAGAGCCGCGAGAATTAATCTAAATATTTTTATTTGAGAGTGCTAGATCAGGAATTATAAAATAAATTTACAGATAAAAAGAGAAATAAAGAATACATAATAAGAATGATATTTAGAGAAGAAAAAGATGAAGAGATTGATATCATAACAATACATCCGATAACTGAAGAGA
>CAYOWR010000179.1:0-2540 GCA_964407725.1 uncultured Methanosarcinales archaeon | reverse complement strand
CATAACTGAATAGTTAATACAGAATAAGCATAACTAATATTTAAATCTATCGGAATATAATATGTAATCTCTTTTAAGAATAGACTTTTTTGTGGCGTAATTTGGAATTCTCCTATTTAATTTAGAATAACTTAAATGAGTTTAAAAATTGTTTGCAGATTTGTTTAAATTTTAGTTATTATTTAAAAGTGATAAAAATAGAAAAGTTTATAAATCAATAATGGTTTTTACGACTAAAATGAATTTGCAAAGATCAACACAATTACTACAAGAAAGTATCGAACAGATTAGAAATTCAAATAGATCAACCCGTCGAGGTGTATTACTCACAGTTGTTGCAGCCAGCGCACCTTCAGTATCAAGATTTTTTGGTTACGATTTACCTCGATCTCTTGAAGAAGCTGCATATGTAGCTTCTGCTATAAATATAATTTATTCACTTTGGAGTTCACGTGCAGTTGATCAGCATACAGAATCAGTCCAAGGGTTAGTTCAACAGTTAAGAGATGGAGCTGGAGTTGATGATTTACAGACAGAAATTAGTGGAATGAGGAGTGATGTTACAGAAAGAATCCAAGGTCTCGAAAGAAAAATCGGACAAATTCATCATGCTTCAGAGATAGAAGTGCAAACAAAAGTAAGAGATGAATTTGAGGCTAAACTTACAGCACTAATGGATGCTTATAGTAATCCACAATCTGATTTAAATGAAGTCAGAAGATTGGAGCATAAGTTATTTGTGTCATATGATGAATTGAACCCCAATAATCAGATGTTTGAGAGCATTTTCTGTAGAGGTTTGACAGAAAGATTTTATACACCTGCGCTACTTGCACTTGCTTCAGACGCATTCGGACTAGACGAAGCAAAATACACAATTCAAGTTGATATAGAGGAATTAGCAAGACATAAAGGACCATATCGATATAATTCAGGTGTTATATTGCCAGAGCTTCCTGAATTTGCATTAACCAAAACTTGGAAGAGAGCAAGACCAGACCCAGTTGCTAAGAATCAAGGACCTTTATTTGGTATATTGGATCTATTTGAGATGTTTTATTTGAAAGAAAAAGTTAAATTTGATGCAGAATTAAGCATTGCAGAGGAAGAAAAAGGATTACGAGAACTCTTATCAGGCTTACCAAAAACTACACGAGAACAGTTTGAAGAAGGCTTGGTGAGAATATTCCAAAAAATTCCAGTTATTTACAGAGGACCAGTAGTTGAAAGAGCTAGACAATTAATGACTCAATATAATGTTCCAGGTTTGGAACCATTAGTGAGAGCTGCTTAAATATTCTAATTTCGAAATTATTTTACTCTATTCTCAGCCAAAACCTTAACTACATTAGGATCAAGCAATGTAGCAACATTTCCATAATCTGTTGTACCTTCTGCTATTGCTTTTAAAATTCTTCTCATTATCTTGCCGCTTCTTGTCTTTGGCAAGTCATCTGCAAACTGTATTTTGTCGGGCTTTGCAATCGGCCCAACATGCTCCGATACATGTTTTTTTAGCTCTTCCTTTAATTCTTCGCTTTTATTAAACCCTTTTTTTAAAGTCACAAAGGCATAAATTGCTTGTCCTTTTATTTCATGGGGATAGGAAACAACAGCAGATTCTGCAACTGCTTGATGGCTTACCAAAGAGCTTTCAACTTCAGCTGATCCGATTCTATGCCCAGCAACCTTTATTACATCATCGCTTCTGCCCATGATCCAGAAATAGCCGTCTTCATCAATCTTTGCCGTATCACCAGTTAAATAATCTCCGAACTTCTCAAAATAAGTGTGCTTGTATTTTTCCGGATTGTTCCAAATTGTCCTCAACATTCCAGGCCATGGATTTTTTTTTTTTTTTTAGCCGCCTTCATTCACATTTGCTTTACTTCCATCTTCTCTTAACACGTCAGCTACAATCCCAAAAAATGGCTTTGTAGCAGAGCCTGGCTTTAATGGCGTAGCTCCAGGCAATGGCGTAATTAAAATTCCTCCTGTTTCTGTTTGCCACCATGTGTCAACAATAGGGCATCTTTCTTTTCCAATTATTTTATAGTACCACATCCACGCTTCTGGATTTATTGGCTCTCCAACAGTTCCCAATAATCTTAAACTGCTTAAGTTACATTTATTTGGCCAATCATTACCCTCTTTTGCCAAGGCTCTTATTGCTGTTGGTGCTGTATAAAAAATTGTAACTTTTTGTTTTTCAATTATTTTCCAAAATCTGTCTGGCTTCGGAAATGTTGGTGAGCCTTCGTACATGACAATTGTTGCAGCATTTGACAATGGCCCATAGACTATATATGAATGACCAGTAATCCATCCAATGTCTGCAGTGCAGAAATAAATATCTTCATCTCTTATGTCAAAAATATACTTGAATGTCTGGTTTACAAAAAGCAGGTAGCCGGCTTGTGTATGCAAAACACCTTTTGGCTTGCCAGTTGTTCCAGATGTGTATAAGATAAACAACGATTCTTCAGAATGTAAGCTTTCTGCCTCGCAAAAATCTTTAATATCACTTTTATTCATTAAAT
>CAYOWR010000178.1:0-2544 GCA_964407725.1 uncultured Methanosarcinales archaeon | reverse complement strand
CCTTTGACTATTGCAAATATTCTAATCAATGTCCCTAAAGAAATAAAATCAAGATTTGATTTGGATTCTTCAAAACTAACTGATGGGGATTTTGAAGAAGTCTTGTATTATCTGAATGAGGGAAAAATAGCAAAAGAAGCAGTAATTGAATTATTTGCTAAAAAAATAAAAAATGAAAAAATTGAATTAAAGCATTTTGAATCTGTATCTGAAAAAGATTTAGAAATGGAAATAAAACAAATAATTAAAGAGAAACCAAACTTGAGCCATAGCGCCTATATGGGATTGGTTATGGCAAAGCACAGGGGCAAAGTTGATGGAAAAAAAGTTATGGAAATTTTGAAGAAATATATACAATAACTTCCCAAACATTTAAAATAAACAATCGGTTTCTCTAATTTGGTGAAACAAAAATGGCATTTGGAAAATTTGATAAGAGCTTGGACAAAGAAATATTCTCAGAAACAATCCAGTTTGAAACATCAAGAATAACTGTAGGAGTTTTTTCTTACAATGATGGAGAAAAAAAGCTTCAGATTTCAAGAGAGAACATGAATCAAAACGGGGAATGGAGTTTTGCAAAATTAGGAAGAATGTTTAAGGATGAGGCCGAGAAGGTGTTGCCGGTAATGGAAAAAGCGCTGAAGCACATGTGAGACCTTTTCAAAAATAAACATTTTTAAAGAAATTACTTTATATTTCTATTATGCGCCGGTAGCTCAGCTTGGAGATGCTAGCGAGCACTCGCTTAAAGCTTCGTGCAAATAGAGCGAAGGGTTCCTAACCCTTAGGCCGGGAGTTCGAATCTTCCCCGGCGCGTTTATGGTTTTTAGCCCTTAGGGGCAATTCGGTATATTTAAAAACTTAGTTAATCCAATAGTTTATAAGTAATCAAATTTTTGACAATCAAGCCAGTAACATTTAAATATAACCGATAGCAAGCGGTTTGCCACCACAATGGAAGCAGAAATCCTGAGCGAAATAAGAGATTCTGAAAAAAAAGCAGAGGAAATTATTGAAAGAGCAAAACATGAGAAAGAGAGAATTCTGCATGAAGCAAGAGCAAATGCCTCAAAGCTTTTTGAGTCCAAAGAAGAAGAGATGAGAAAATTTCAGGAAAAAAAGCTCATGGAGTCAAAAGAAAAATATAAATCGATTTCAGAAGCAAAAATTGCGGAAGGAAAAATCGCTGCAAAGCAAATAAAATCCAAATCAGAAAAAAATATTCCCAAGTCAGTCGATTTCATATTTAAAAAATTTGAAGAGATGCTTTAGATGCTTAGACCATATCATATGAGTAGTGTAATTATAACAGGCCCAAAGAATACACAAGAGGCCGTTATTAAGGAGTTACACGATCTTAGGGTGTTGCATATAGTAGATCATTCTAAAAATGATTTGGCAGACATTGGCATACCTTTAGAGAGTGCAAATAAACTTTCTGAGCTCCTCGTTAAAACAAGGGCATTGATCTCCGCTTTGAGCATAAAGAAAGAAGATGCAGAAATAAAGCTGAAAAGAGGCTTGTCAGATGTCGAGTCTACTTTAAAGAGACTAAACATAGAAGTTAACTCAATTACAGATGAATTAAAGAAAATTCAAGAGTTATTTTCAAAAAATGAATCTATAAGGCAGGAACTTGAAATATTAAGTGATATTAATGTACCTCTTGAAAATATTACATCATACAGGTCGCTTGCGTATTTTTCTGGATATGTCAAAAACAAGGATGTAGCTGCTGCTATCAAAGTTGATTTATCTGTAACTACCAAGAATTTCATGCTTCTTGACTCGGTTGTCAAAAACAAGATCTTTATATTGCTATTTGTCGATATAAAAAGCAAGGAAAATGCGGAAAATACGCTGCATAAGCATGGCTTTTCTCCAGTAAATTTTGCTAATATTGAAAATCTTAAGGGTGTTGCATCTGTCAACTTGAAGAAACTAATAGAAGAAAATAAAAGGCTGAGCCATAAAAAAGAAGAGCTAAATACGAATCTTAAAAAATTAAGCGAAGAATACAGAGTTTTTTTGCTCGCAGCAGATGCATTTTTGAGTGAGCAGCTTGAAAAGGCAGAAGCGCCGTTGAAGTTTGCCTCTACCCAAAGCAGCTTCCTTATTAAAGGGTGGATTCCAACAGAAGAGCTGGCTAAATCAATTGAAAGGCTTAACAAGACTGCTAACAACAAAATATTTGTGCATTTTGAAGAGCCAAAGAAAAAGGATAAAATTCCTGTGAAGCTGAAAAATCCGAAACTTGCAAAATCATTCGAGTTTTTTCTTGATCTATACAGCATGCCTGCTTATAGGGAGATTGACCCGACATTTTTCATTTTCCTCACTTTTCCTATATTCTTCGGCGTCATGCTTGGCGACATAGGCTATGGCTTGACAAGCCTTGCAGTCTTCTGGATTCTAAAGAAAAAAATGCCAAAGGCAAAAAATTTCTTCAACATTTTGATGCTTGCTTCATTTGTATCAATCTTATTTGGTTTCTTTTTTGGAGAATTTTTCGGATTTGAGATTTATCATCCTATCGTGAGC
>CAYOWR010000177.1:0-2557 GCA_964407725.1 uncultured Methanosarcinales archaeon | reverse complement strand
AATATAGAAAAAAGTATATTATATACATATAACTACATATTTAATATGTATTTAGAAAAATTTCAAAGAATAAAAATATATTAAACCGAATCAATCCAAAATCCCGAAAAGACTCTATAAGCCTCGCGTTGTAGGTGACCCGTTTGTATTGCTAAAAGCAGAACTAGGATGGCACCAGTTCTAGATATATTGCATGTGTCTCGCGTGATTGAAATATTTTTTAATGTAAATTTTAATGTACTGAGAAATGCAAAAATCTAATAAAACGCCTTGAACTCTCCCACTTCCAATCCTTTTTCCGCGAACTTGAGCATGTTCATGCCCGGCACTATGTTGCTGCCCCTCATCTTCTTCACTGATAATGTCCTGCTGACATTCTTGCTTGTGTCATGGAGCTGCAGCAGAATGACCCCGTCGCATACATATTCCGACACGCTGTCCTTTGTGACGCTTCCTGACGAGTCAGTGTCGGTCAGAAACAATGTTGTCGCTCCTAAGTCGGCCACCCTGTTGATGAAGAGGTAAGTGAACTGCGACAGATCCTCGAATGGAATGTAGCCTGCTGTTTTCAGTATTTTCCCCTTTATTGTTCCGGTTGGGTCCTTCTGGTTTACAAGAGGAAGGCTGAACATCTTTGCATTTATCGATAATGCAGACAAAGAGTCTATTACAATCCTTTTGGCATGTATGGTTTTTGCTCTTTCAGCTATGCTGTCCACAATCATGTAGCCTCTTTGGTCAATTGGTATCTTGAGGAAGTCCAGTTTTTTCTCCTTTTGCATCTTTTCAAGGTCCCAGCCGAACTCGCCTGCATAGAACTTCAATTTTTCAGGATGGTCCTCAACGCTGACAAAAAGGCCGTTTTCGCATTCCTCCCTTATCCCATTATAAAGAAACTGAAGCCCGAATATCGTCTTGCCCGTGCCGGGGCTGCCGCAGACAAGCACGGAATGCCCTTCAAGAACTCCGCCTCCAAGCAACGGGTCAAGCCCCTGAACGCCGCTTTTTATCCTTCTCATTGTGAGTTTAATTTTATCTGCTGTTTTTAAATATTGCTGTTTGCCTTTTTAAGTTCAATCAATACATAATCCAATAAATTATTTAAAATTTTTAAAAAATGTTGAATGATATGCAATTTTTAATTTACAAAACCACAACATCGGGGTAGACTTCTATGCCATGCTCGGTTATCTTCATCGAGCATATCTTGCTCTCGTGCTTTGTTCCTCTCATCTTGAAGACTTCGATGGCCCTGAAGCGAAGCCCTTTTTGCTCCCTTTCATTGTAGAGCAGTATTATCGCATCGGCCATGAAGCCCATTACAGAGCTGTGGTGCTCGTCCGGCCGCTGGTCCTCTTCCGCTACAACAACAGTTGTGCAGTCCCACTCCTTTATCATGTCGAACAAGGAAACAAGCATTCTCCTCTTCTCGGCCTCGCTTTCAAAAAGCGCAGTATATGCCGACAGCGAGTCTATGACAATCCTTTTTGCCTCGACCTCCTTTATTGATGTCTCTATCTCCTTGCTTTTTTCCTTGACTATTTTTGCAATCCTTTCAGGAGAGTACTTCAGGAATATAAACCTGCCTTCATTCTCAAATTTCTGCAAATCCCACCCAAACACGAGCATGTGCTTGTAAAACCTGTCCTTGTTTTCCTCGAAGGAAATGTAGATTCCCGTTTCATTGTGCTTTATTCCCTCTGAAAGGAATTGTGTCGCAAAAATGCTCTTTCCCGAGCCCCCGCCTGCAGCGACAAGCACGGCGCTTCCCTTCTCGAAGCCGCCGGTTGTAAGCACGTCCAGGCCCCTGATTCCAGTGGGAACTTTTTCTTCTTTTGGCATTTTAATAAGTCACCATCCTAAACCTCGATCTTCGCCTCGACTTCTTTCTTCAGCGCATCTATCGTTTCTTGTCTTGTCTTTAAATTTTTAATGGCTTCTGCCGCTGCCTTGTCAACAGTTGAGAGCCATCCAGCAAGCTCATTCTTCTTGTCATCAACATGCAATTTAAACGTTGCATCATCCATTGCTTCAAGCGCATCCAGCAATTCATTTGTTTTTGTCACCATGATGCCGCTTTTCAATTTCAAGACATTTGCAGCGCTTTGGGAAGCAACTGGATGGCCGGCTGCTTTTGCGCTTTCTTCAAATTTTTTCCTTGCCTCTTTTGCCTTCTCAAGCTCCTCCCTAAGCTCGGATTCGCTGACGAGCTTTACCTTTCTCTTTTCGGGCTGCTTGCCAAGCTTGTCCCATTGCGACTTTATTCTGGGAGTAAGGCCTTCGAGATAGATATTCACCATGTTGAACGAGCCGGATTTTACCTTGTCAAGGGCCATCTTCAGCTCAAGCTTTAGGTCAAAAACATCAACATTATATTTTTCCAGCATCTCGAGCTGGTAATCAAGGTCGTCAATCATCTCATTGTACTTGTTATAATTATCCAATTCCTCATCGCTCAGCCTTGCGTGCTCGTGCATCAATGGCCTGAAGGCAACGAAATATGGGTTTCCCTTGTTATAGGCAGAGTTTTCTATCATTCCAGTTCCTGTGGCAGACT
>CAYOWR010000176.1:0-2563 GCA_964407725.1 uncultured Methanosarcinales archaeon | reverse complement strand
TTTCTTACCTTCTTTCCAATAACCTCCTTTTTCAGATAGAAATTTATTTACAGTTTGTTTTCGTAATTCATCTCTTGACTTTGATCTTAACTCAAAATCAATTTTATACTCTTCATAAACTTTATCATCTTTGGGCATAAAAAATTCAAAAAACAAATCTTTATAAATCAGTTATGTATATTACTCTATACTTATAAATAGAAATGATCATGGGGGTTTAATATGGCAAAAGTTCCACTTAATATTACGGTTGATAAAGATATTTTAGACAAGTTTAAGGAAGTTTGTGATAAAAGTGACATTAAAATATCAACTAAGATTAATACTTTGATGAAAGAATGGGTAGAGAATAATGGTAAAAACTGATCACAAAATAATTATTGGAGATTCTTTGGAAGAATTAAAAAAAATTCCTTCTGAATCAGTAGATTTGGTATTTGCTGATCCGCCTTACAATATGTCTAAGAAAAAAGGGTTGGGGTGGAAATATAGCAACCACATAACTATGCAAGAAGAATGGGATATATTCTCTAAAGATGATTATCTTCAATTTAATCAAAAATGGATAAAAGAGTGTTTAAGAACTTTAAAGCATGGTGGAAGCTTATGGATATGCGGTTCTTTTCATAACATTTACCAAGTTGGCTTCATATTGCAACACATAGAAGATGTAAAAATTAACAATAGTATAGTATGGTTTAAGCCAAATGCTCAGCCAAATATAACTTGTAGGATGTTTACAGAAAGTACAGAACATTTAATCTGGGCATCTAAAAATGGTAATGGGCAGAAATGGAAATTCAATTACGAAGAAACAAAAAAATTAATTCAAGATCCTCTAAATCCAGAAGGAAAGCAAACTAGAAATGTTTGGTGGATTCCATTAACTCCAAGAAAGGAGAAATGGGCAGGGGTACACCCAACTCAAAAACCTTTAGAGTTGTTGAGAAGGGTAATCTTATCGTGCACCAATGAAGGTGATACCGTTTTAGACCCATTTTTAGGTTCTGGAACTACTTCTGTTGCCGCCAAAATGTTAGGAAGAAATTCTATCGGAATTGAAAAGGACAAGAAAAATTATGAAATTATAAAAAAAAGATTAAATGAGCCGCAGAAAAATATTGAGGAATATATTGAAACAGCATAGAGTGACAGCATGGGAAAAAATAGAAGGTCAAACTTTGTAGATAAACTTCTTTATGTTTTATCAATGGTTGCTCCGACATTAGCCCTTTTATGGATTGTCGGCATGCTGATTCAATGGATAAATGGTGTTAAAAGTCAAAATTTATCTTTTTTTCTTACTTACGGACAGATCTCGCTTACGTTATTTGGATTTACTATGATTTCTGCAATATTTGAAAAAAATAAAGAAAAATCAAAAGAATTAAAAGAATTATTTTATCTTAGTATTATATTTTTAGTATCCTCTATAAGTTTCTTTTACTTATATTTTACTTCATTTTTATTAATAAATAATAAACTAATCGAATGGATTTATATAATATCTATCACAATTTCTTTAATAATAGCGTTTTCTGGTTTCGTGTTGGGATTATTTTTATTACTTCAAATATTATTAAAATTTTCAAAGAGATTGCAAGAAGTTAAATCTATCAATAGCCATAGTACGTTAACATCATTCAAAAGTGTTAATTTAAAGACAGATTTTAGAAAATATAAAAAATTGAATAAGGAACAATATTGTCAATATAAACCTTCTATATTTTCTATGTACATCTTACCATTAATAACTTTTCTTTTAGGTATACTGTTTTCATATTATTTTACTACGTATGGGTATAATTTATCATTTCCAGATTATCCTCATCTTCTTATTGATTATTCATCGAAGAATTTAATTTATGTCGAATCTTTCAGTAAAGATAATCTTCCCAAAACATTTTTTAATAACAAAAACATAAATCCATACGCTTTAAATGTATCATTTAGATTAATCAATAAAGGAAGACCTGATATAAAAGAATTAATATTATCTTTATGGGGAGAAAATCTATACTACCCAACTCAACTCATTGGTCCTATCAAAGGTAAAAATGGTTTTATTGATATAACTCTACCTTTAGTTTATTGGTGCAAAAATAATTCAAAAGAATGTAATTTAGATAGTATACCTTTGGGAAGAAAAGTTGTTAATATTTACGTGTACTGCGAAGAATGTGGTGTAAAATTGAACAATTATCCAGTTGAATTTTGTATATTTGATAACATTAATATTACACAAGGTAAATGTATAGAGGAACTAAAATTCTTTCCGAATTAATTATTTGAATTACTTTAAAGTTTATTAAATATCTTTTCTCGCCCTAGACTATTGTTCTTAATGTATCGCTTCGCTCTTTTAATTAAACGGAACTCCCCCACGACTAACAACTAAAACGAAATGTCCCCCTTGATATATGTTCTTTATTGCTCACCTTGTTCGCTTGATTGAACGACGAGCCACTAAAAATTACTTTGCGGTCGCAAGTTTTCGGAACTTCGTAGCCGAAAACGAACTTAACAAGAATTAGGCGGTTCGGAACGACCGCTTCGCTATTTT
>CAYOWR010000175.1:0-2573 GCA_964407725.1 uncultured Methanosarcinales archaeon | reverse complement strand
CAAAAGATGAGCTAAGGGAGTCCTACAAAAATAAGAGCAAGCATCTGGATTGGGGCCAGGCGGAATCAGGGGAAGCTCGTCATAATTTAGATTGGATGAACGGCATAAATTATTCCCGCGCATTGACGGCTGCAATCAAAACGACAGGAACCTTCAAATTAATGTCAACCGGAAGGGTGCAGGGCCCTGCATTAAAGATTATCGTCGACAGAGAGCGCGAAATAAGGGCGTTTGTTGCAAAGCCGTTCTGGCAGATTGAATTGCACGGAGAGCACAACAGGCAGGAGATAACAGCATTCCACAGGGAGGATAAATTCTGGGCAAAGGAAAAGGCTGATGCAGTAATTGCCAAAACGAAAAACATCAAAGAAGCCGATATACGGGATTTGGACAAAAAGCGGTTCAACCAGATTCCGCCATTTCCTTTTGACTTGACGTCATTGCAGGTTGAGGCTTACAGATGCCATTATATTTCCCCAAAAGAGACCCTAGAGATTGCGCAGGAGCTTTACACTTCGGGATACATCTCATATCCCAGAACTTCAAGCCAGCAGCTGCCGCCTGCAATAGGTTACCTGAAAGTTCTAAACGACTTGGCAAAGCAAAAGCAGTATTCTGACTTGATAAAGAAATTGCTGAAAACATCGCAGCTAAAGCCAAACAATGGAAAGAAAACGGATCCTGCGCATCCCGCAATTTACCCGACGGGAATTGCTCCTGCAGAGGCTGCTGAAAAAGATGCAAAGATTTACGATTTGATTGTCAAAAGATTCCTTGCAACCTTCGCCGAGAATGCAGTCAGGGAAACGATGACTGCAGATATCAGCTGCAACAGCGAGATTTTCGCTGCAAGGGGAACAAGAACCATAGAAAAAGGATGGCACGAATTCTACATGCCTTACGTAAAGCTTGAAGAAATTGAGCTGCCAAACATGAAAGTGGGCGATGTGATAAAAGTAAACAGGATTGGGCTGCTCGCAAAAGAAACCCAGCCCCCGAAAAGGTATACCCCCGCTTCCATAATAAAAGACCTGGAAAAAAGAAACCTTGGCACGAAAGCAACGCGCTCTGAGATAGTAGACACCCTGTTCCAGCGCGGGTATGTGCATGGAAAGGCAATAGAGGCTACAAATCTTGGAATTTCCACCATAGAGACCCTTGAAAAGTATTCCCCTAAAATTCTCGACGAGGAATTGACAAGAAGGTTTGAATTGGAAATGGACAAGATTCGCGAGCAAAAGCAGAAAAAAGAATCTGTTTTGGAAGAGGCAAAAGATGCCATAATAAAAATAACTGCAGAGCTGAAAAAAAACCAGAAAGAGATAGGGGCTGAACTGCAGAAAGCCAACAGGGAAACACAGGACGAAATGTCTTTCCTGGGAATTTGCCCGGTATGCAAAGAAGGCAATATTACTATGAGAAGAGGTAAGTTCGGAAATTTTTGTGCTTGTAACAGATATCCAGATTGTAAGACAATTTTCTCTATACCAAAAAATGCACTAATTAAACCAGCCAAAAAAGATTGTGAAGTCTGTGGATATCCAAAAGTTTTGGCAATTAAGAAGGCCCGCCAGCCGCAGGAATTCTGCCTAAACCCAAAGTGCCCAACTAAGCTTTTGGAGGGTGAGGCAGGAGAGCAGGCAAAGGCTATTGCAACAGGTGAGACAAAAAGAAAATGTCCGAAGTGTAATGAGGGAGATATTGTCTTAAGAAGCTCAATTTACGGCAAATTTCTCGCATGCAATCGCTTTCCAAAATGCAGATACACAGAAAAATTAACAAATAACGATAAAAATTCTGATAAGAGTGCTGAATCTTCCAGCTAAAATATCCATTTTTTCTAAATTTCTAGTAGAATTCATTTGAACCAGATAGCTTACAATTATAATTAGTTTATACTTATAAAATATGTATTTACACTTATTTAATTAATATATTAACTTAAATAATATTTTTTAATACTTATATATTATATTTAATATTTTTATATCTCCTATATAATATATTTATTTACTTATATAAGTTATATATCACAATTAAATACATACATATTAGGTTTAATTCTATAAATTTATGTATAAAATACATTTAAATTAGGTTTAATTACATTAATAATAGGAAAATTTATATAGAAATACACACAAAAAGAACCAAGACTCTGAAATGAAAGATAATTCAAAAAAAAAGAATGATGATTATATAAAATCCATTGCAGAAGAAAAATCTTTTCAAATTCTTAAATTAGCCTTTGAAAGCTTAAAAGAAAAATACAAGATTTCCAGTCATGAAATATTAAGCTTAATTGAAGAAAAGGAAATCTCAAAAGAAATTCTGCTTCCTGTCTCTATATTTGAAATTAAGGGCTTAAGCGCTTTAGAGTCTATTTGCAGGTACTTAAAGGATGATCTTGGTGTTTCTTACAGCAAAATTGCCTTATTGCTGAACAGGAACAGCAGGACAGTATGGACAACTTACAATAACTCAATAAGAAAAAGAAAAGAAAAGCTTCCTGTAAAAGAATCTAAATTTTTTGTTCCTGTTCCTATATTCAAAAATAGAGATCTCAGTATTCT
>CAYOWR010000174.1:0-2616 GCA_964407725.1 uncultured Methanosarcinales archaeon | reverse complement strand
TAAGGCTTATACTTGATATGCAGCCTAATAAAATTGAGATAGTTACTTTTTACATTATAGACAAAAGCGAAATACCAAGATTGTAAAAAATGGAAAAAGAAAAAATAACAAGAAAATCGATTCAGGGCAAAGGAGAAGTGGATTATGATTTTAAACATGATATTTTATTCTTTAAAACTAAAGACAGAAAATATGCTAAATCTATTGAACTATTAGATAGTATAGTTGTAGATGTTGATAAAGAAGGATTTTTGGTTGGAATACAAATTTTTGATGCTTCTGAATTTTTGAATTTGGACAAAAAAATGCTATTATCAATTCCAAAATGGCGCTTTGATGCAAATGTTTATGATGGGAACAAAATAGATATTCGATTAATATTCCAAATTAAAGTAAGAAATAAAATTGTTGAGAAAAATCCAATTATTGCTCAACAAATAAACCAGAAATTGCCTAATTCTGAATTGGTTTGTGAGGCTGTGGTTTAAATTTTTATACGATTTATTTATTTCTTAAAAAATTCCGCACCAATAAGGTAAATTAATATCCATTGCTCTAAAGGATAATATAATCCAGCATTTAATAGATGGTGAATAAATCTTTCTAACATCCAAAAAATTTCTTGCTTGCTAAATTCAATTTTGTAGCTACCGATAACTTCATCAAAAATTTGTTTTTTATTCTTCAAAAACCAATCAGAAATCTTTTGAGCATCTCTTTCTTGTGTTGGAATATCATTCTCCAGCTTCAATAACCAGTCAAAAGATTGGCAAACTATGTAGTCAGAAATTACATTTTTAGGTAATAAGTAATAATCTCCTTTAGTCTTTTCAAAATTTCCAATACTTCTGACCACTCCTATATTTTCAGAATTTATTGAACTAAGAAAGCTATTTATCTTTGACTCTACTTTTGACCAGTTAGAGTACCTGAATCCTACTTTAACATGGTCTGGATAATGTGTGAAGTATAAACCAACTACTCCATCTTCACCTCTAAGTTTTTTAAATTTGCTGAATATTTCTCTTCCAAGAAGCGCTATCCCATCTGTAGATTTAACAAAAATCTTGACAGATTTAAAATCTTGTAGAACATTCATTTTTTAATCTCTATTAAATAAAGTTAAAATCATGTGATTTGTTATACCACAACAACCATAATTTATGTATATGTTATCTTCTAAATTGTAAACATTGTTTAAATCTCGATTATTGTTTATATTTAATGTAAATTCTTTATTATTGTAACTTAAAGTTAATAGTTTTTTATCTTGGGACAGATTTAATATTTTGAAGTTATAAACCTTACCTAAAAATTCTAGGTAGACTTCTTTGGTTTTAAAATCAACATCCTGTTGCATTTGTTTACAATCTTTCCAACAATAAACATCATTTTCATTCCCTTCACATAAACCATTACCACAGCAGTTCTTATCAAATTCATCGCAAGTATTGAAGTGGATTGCAAAAGCGTTCACTCTCCATTCTTGTCCATCCCACTCTAACTGGGTAGCTTGTGTTTTTATACCCGCCAGCGCAGTTTCTGCTGTATAATATGCGAAAGCGATACTTTCATTATCAATTTCCACTTTGTCTAATCTCATAGAAACACTTGGAAAATCATAATCCCTATTCATTATCTTTACGAACCTTTCCTTTGACTTTAAATTCTTAAGGTTGGTTATAAACAAATCATACATATTTCCCCAATCTTTTTTCTCCCAGTATCTAGCAAATCTTAAAGCAGTTTTTTCGGCTAATTCCTTTTTATCTACTGCTTTTTCAGTGGTTATATTAGGTTGTTCTTTTGCTTCAATTTTTTGACTAGTATCTTTTATTTCGTCCTTGTCGCAAATATTATTACTATTTTGGTCAAGACAACAAGATGCACCCACTTTAATATAAGGAGAATTGCAAGTAACCTCTTTAGGTGTGCAAGAACTTAACGTTATAAGAAATAATGCTAATACTCTTACCATCAGTTTATAATTAACCATACCCAACATTTATAGTTTAAAGTAACAAATACTTAAACATTTCTATTTTGTTGTTATCTGTAAGTATAAGCCCCGATTCTTTCTATTAAAAAAATAAAGTGCGAAGCACCATAAGAGAGTGTGCCCCCATTCTCGTAAAAGCCCCCGAAAAAATTGCGTATAACTTATAGAATTATGCGAAGTCCTGAAAGCGAGGATTTTCCCTCGAAAATGAGGCAACCCACATTTTCAGAGCTGGAAAATCCGAGCGTAGGATTTGGGTGAGGAGCGGAGGGGCTTTGATGCCCCGAGCACCGCAACCGCATAATTCTTGTTAGGCGTAGCGAACCTTTGTATGGTTTGTGGAGTTTTTGTCCCATCAAATTTTTGTTCTCGGCGTAGTTTTGGATTTAATATAGAATTATCAATCTTCGAGGCAAAGCTGAGACTATAGTTTATTTCTCGGGGGCTATTGTTAGTTTTTCTATGCTGTTTTGTCTTATCTTTTCTATAGTCCTTAAATTGTATTTCTTATCTCTATTACTCAACAATAGAAAATTATTCGGTTGTTTGTCAGTAAGATATTGTTTAAATTCATTGATAAGGTGTCCTGGAATCAATAAGACTTTAGCTTTTCCTAT
>CAYOWR010000173.1:531-2621 GCA_964407725.1 uncultured Methanosarcinales archaeon | reverse complement strand
CAGGCTGCGGCGGAGGCACTTATTGCGAAGGGGATGTCTGTGTTTTTGAGTATGGGGGAAGCCCAAGTGGTGAACAAATGACAGAATTAGGAATTGCAGCTCCTGAAGAAGAAACAGAAGCTGTTACAGAAACGTGGAGCGGTGTCCTTACAGGCACTGATGATATAAAAGCGCACTGCGTGGAAGGAAGTTTTTCGTACAATTTCAAGATAAATTTCGACTTCAAGGGGAGTTTGGCTAATGCTGTTAACTCTTGTTATGATGATTGCAGTGGCACTGGCACAATAAGCGGCACAGCTGGCATTAGCAGTCAGGTGCAGACAAGCAAATATTATCCTGACTGTAGATTAGTTGAAGGCAGCGTATCTGACAGCATTACAGTCAGCGCCGGAGGCGGGATAACAATAAGATCAGAAGCTTCGGAGCTTATACCCGGATATCTTCAATTTGATGCAGACACTAAAGACAATGCGGCTTATGGATCATTGATTTTAGCAGTTGAAGATGCTGATTCATCAGCTATTTCCGGAACATGGGGCACTGGCCAGTTTGGAGACTATGGGCCGCACGGCACTTTTACCTTAACAAAACAATAACAAATTAATGCACGGGCTGCCTCTTCCAATAAAGAACGCATTAAACTAAGAACTATTCACAATCCAAGCGCCTTCTTCAGCGCTTCCTTGTCATATCCTACAATAATCGTGCCGTTGATTTCAGTTACAGGAACTCCAAACTGCCCTGACTTGTCAAACATCTCGTTTCTTGCTTTTTCGTCCAAGGTTACATTGACTTCCTTGTAGCTGACATTGTTGGCTTTCAAAAACTCCTTGGTCTTAATGCACCACTGGCATGTTATTGTGGTGTAGATTTTGACATTGGATTTTTTGGCTGCTTTTTTTGGCATGATATCACCTCAATTTTTTGATAGAGTTGATGCACTCAGATATAATAATCTTTCCTTTAACTCTTAAATCCTAAAATCCGGCATTCCAGCTAAAGTGTATGATAAGAGTATAAAGCAAAACTCCCATTATAAAATAGATAGGCTTCTCTGCCTTGTCGCTTGGCAGGCTTTCTCTTATCACAATATAAAGCAAAGTTCCCGTCATGAATGAGATTGTTTCGCCAAAAATTGATGCAAAAAAGCCTATTGAGTAAACTCCTAAAATCGCGCCGAAAACAGGTGCCATTGAGTAAAGCACTTTTGATATGTGGCTTTTGAATTCAAATTCCTGCGGCAGTATTTCCGCGATTATATACAAAAGGAACGGGATGAAAAAAAGCAGCGTTTGCTTCAGCCCTTTTGCCGCAAAGATAACCAAAACCGCGCCTATGAGAAAATTATAGACAAAAAAATATGATATGTGTATTGTTCTGTGGTAAAAAGGCATGTTCTTCAGCCTGCCTATGCCCTTGTATATGTACTGCTCTATGAGGTTTAATGAGACAAACCCAAGAAGCGCAAACAAAAACAGCTTCTTGCCGTCTATAAGCGCGCTTTGCGCAATCTGCGGAAACAGCTCAAGAACTATGTAAGAGATGGCTACTCCTGCTGAAAAGGATACAAGCTTTTGGTTTGCCCTTAATTTTTTTGAGAAAATATGCTCTGTAAGGTAGTCGGAAAAGCTGAGGATTCCCGCCAGTATTATCGAGACTATGTGAAAAGCCATTCTAAGCAGCCCACGAATCTATTTTATTTAAACTTTATGATTATTTCTTTTATCATAAATTTGTTTGTTGGCTTTCAAAAAAGAGGGAAAATGAAAAGAGGTTTTTTAAAAGTAAGTTCTAAAACTGTTATGAAATTATTATGCTTGGCCTTCGTCTTATTAGTATCTTTTAACTTAGCTTTTGCTTTTAGAGACCCAGGTGTTGGCTTCTGTGGTGACGGAGACTGTGATTTTGCCGATGGCGAGAATGCCTGTACTTGTAATGATTGTGGAGTTGGATGCATCCAAAATCCCGAAAGCGGCGGCACAATAAGAATTAAAATGGATTTAAAAGACAATCCAAAAGAATTGTGGGAATTCTATCTTGGCGGTGGCAGCGGATGCAAATTTGACTTAACGGAGGAGGATGGTTTTTGG
>CAYOWR010000173.1:0-521 GCA_964407725.1 uncultured Methanosarcinales archaeon | reverse complement strand
TGGAAGTTGTGGAATATCCTTGACAGAAGAGGATAGCGGCTTTGGCATAGACGATAGCTGCACAACAAGTGCAAATAATGGAAGAATAATAAATTCTGTAGGCGGTGCTGCATTCAGCGACGTAGCAAACGGGTGTTTTGGCTCTTGCGGCGACCCGCCTGGAGATTGATTATTTTGCTAAAGTCTCTTTCTTTAACGATTCTCTGATGTTTTTAGCCTGCTCTTCAGTAATTCTTGAAAGTGCATCTTTTGTTTTTATAAAAAATATTTTTGAATGCTTTTTAGTTTCTTCTATTGTTTCCGGGTCTATTGGCCTGTCAGCGTAGTATTGCAGGTCAATCCTTGCGGAAAAAGCCTTTTCTATTATTTCAGTATCTTTCTTATCATAAAAAATAGCCAGGTATTTTTTCATAAACTCTAATGAGCAAGAATGAATCTCACATTTTATCCCTATGCGAAGCATCAGCGAATAAAGGGAATAATAAAAAATATAGTAGGTTGTGGTAGCGGTCCATATTTTG
>CAYOWR010000172.1:0-2622 GCA_964407725.1 uncultured Methanosarcinales archaeon | reverse complement strand
GCTTACAGCCAAAGGCATTGTGTAAGAGTATCTGCTGTCTAAATCACTGTCAACTCTTACTATCCAGTAAGCCTTTTTTTTCTCTTTCGGAAGCAATAGCACACTATTAAACTCGTTACCAATGATTTTAACTTCTCTTGGCTTGCTCAGGTAAAGCTCTGTTGCATGATAAAAATCTTCCAAATTTTCAATTTCTGCCTCAACAAGGTTGTAGGAACCAAAACTAATTGATTTTTTCAATACAGAAGCTGTCAGCTTGATATTTGGCCTTGAATATCCAATTGTATCTATCAATTCAGTTTTTACATCAAGCTTTTTTGTCTTCAAGTCGGCATTTCTGCCAAGCCAATAATAATAGGTTGAAGGCTCATCCGAATCAACAGATTCCTTGAATTTTATATGTGTAGGATCAACCCACCCAAACTGGCCGTATGTAACATCAAAAGGCACCCATCCATACTCGGGAAAATAGACTTC
The DNA here is from genome assembly GCA_964407725.1 of uncultured Methanosarcinales archaeon. GTDB lineage: Archaea > Nanobdellota > Nanobdellia > Woesearchaeales > GW2011-AR4. The sequence continues at coordinate 2,145 of CAYOWR010000172.1, read as the reverse complement.
GGCCCAGCCATGTGCCCCCCATCGTTCAGGAAATAATTCAGAATTTGTATAAGCAATTCCAGATACAAATTTTGCTGGAATTCCAACAGCCCTTAGCAAGGCAATAAACAATGATGTCAGCTCATCGCAAACTCCTTGCTTGTTTTCCAATACCCATGATGCTTTCTGGCTTACCTCAGCAGTCAAAGTGCTTAAATCATATTCAATGTTGCTTTTGGTCCATTCAGCAATCTTGAATACAGCTTCATATAAATCATCTTCTCCTTTGGCTAGCTCTGAGGCAAGCCTTATAATGTCTTCATTGTCAGAATCAATAGTCATGCTGGGCTTTGTGTAAATGACAATATCGTCTGGCAGATCATCAATTGGAAAATCAATCTTTTTCCTTATCTGGTTTATTGAATTGGATGTTTTCACTGTAGAAACAACTCTGAATTCAATTTCATCTGAAGGCCTTCTCCATTCGAACTTTGCAGTTTTATCGTCTATATCTGCTTCTGGATTTGTGTCAAATTCAAGCAATTGCTGGTTTTCACCTTCTTTTGGAAAAAAAGTCAGGTTTATTGTGGCTTTTTCTATGTAGCCATTTGGAGCCAAATAAACAACCTCAGCATCGCCATTTATGGTGATTTTTGTAATTACATGCTGGCTGTTATAGAACCAGTCTGCAAAAGCAGATGGAATCAATATTAAGAATAGGAAAAGCATAATTAATTTTTTCATTTGCTTGAATATAATAAATTGGTTTATAAGTTTTGTTATAGAATTTAAGTTGATTCGCCGCCATAAGAAAAAATCCAGCCAGACATGGCAGAGACGGTTTTCTCGCTTTGCTCGAAAACCTACTCGGCACCCCGTAAGGGACAACCCCCGCCTCGTCTCGCCATGGCTGGATTTTTTCGTTGAGCGAAAATTGAGTGCAGAGGATTTTTCAGTTACGCAGTGCTGAAAAATCCTTTGCGAATAGGTTTTCACCAAGAAAACCGTGTTTGAGCCCTATAGTTCTCAGATAAATAAATCAACAACTTTTATAAATGTAATAGATAACCTTTCTATTAATGCCGCGGTCGCATAGCCCGGCCATTGCGGTGATTTGTTGACAATTGTGAGCGAGGTAAACCTCACATGTCACGCAAACTGCAAGATTGCTATGGGCTAGATGCCTTTCATAGTGGCCACAAAAATCCACTGTCCGAAAGGACACGGGAGTTCAAATAAAATCACAAAATGATTGTTGAAATTCTCCCCCGCGGCGTATTTTTAACATTCAATCAATATAGAAATATTTATAAACAAACTTTCTAATAGAACAGTTATGAAACTTTATTTGAATTTTATAGTTTTATGTTCTGTTCTTGCTCTTGCTAGCAGTTGTATTCCTCAAGCTGCAGAGCCAGATACTATTCAACCGCTTCTAATCCCACCTGTAATTGAAGAAGAAAAATTACCGGAGCCTCAAAACATGCCATCTATTGCAGAAGATTCAACACAAAAAGAAGTAGCACAGGCTGAAAATATAAGTAAGCAGCAAGAGCAAACTCCGCCAGAAGATGTTCTTACACAGACAATAACATCAGAACCAAAGTTAACAATTATCTATCCAGACCCATTTGATGGAACATCAATAGATACAGAGAAATTCTCAGTTTTGATAAAAGGACAAGGTTCTATAATACAAAATGATAAAATAATCTCAAGCGGCAATGCGAGCAATGAAATAGTGTGGAATATATTCTATCCAAATGAAAAAATTGACTTCACCAAGGACTTTGCAGTAATAGTTGATGTAAGCCTAACCGCTGAAGTGGAAAGGGGAGATGCCATGGCGATACTTGCAATGGAGCCTCTAGATAAAATACAAAATGCAGAAATGCCGGAAAGAAATTACTGTGAAATAAGCACTGGCTCAAGCCACGGAACTATGATAAGGACCGTAAAATCAGGCCACGGAAATCAACTAACTAAGACAGCCGGCAAGATGAAGATTTCCTTTAATGCCCTAAAAGAGGAATTCACCTGTGGACTTGATAATATTGAGCAATCTTACGAGAAAAAAATAGAATTTGGAGATTATAGACTGACTTTAAGGGGGGGAATTCATAACATTGGCAGCGGATTAGAGAAACCAGGAAGTGGAAGTTTCAC
>CAYOWR010000171.1:0-2628 GCA_964407725.1 uncultured Methanosarcinales archaeon | reverse complement strand
AATGGAAAAATGGCATGAAGAGAATGGAGGCAAAGGTGCCGGCTGCCCGATGATGCAGGGGATGATGGGCTAAGCCCATCCTTTTATTTTTTGAAAAGATTTAAATTGTAGGGTTAAACAATGGTCAATGCAACGACTATGATGCACACAAATGGAATTGCAGGAACTTGTCAGATGATGAGAAGCCATTATTTTATGAATTATGGGTGGTTTTTCCAGCTTTTGATTCTGGTATTGTTCTTGCTGGTCGCATGGTGGCTTTTGAAGAGCAGCGGAAGCTTTGGATTCAGGATAAGAAATGAAACTGCAGTTGATATCTTAAACAAAAGGCTGGCAAGCGGGCAGCTCAGTCAGGAAGAATACAAAAAGCTGAAAAGAGAGATTGAGAAATAAAAATGGAGATTGACAACAAGAGGCTTCTTGTAGGCTTGGTTCTTGTTTTTATACTTGGTATACTGTTCGCTGTTGTGAATGGCTTTTACACAAGCTCGACAAATGAGCAGCTTCCATTGATAGTATATGGAATATCCTTCTTGTCTGTTCTTGTAGGAGCATTCATTGTCATAATGTTCCAGTTCAAGATAAGCAAGCTGCAGCTGGAAAAAGTTTTAAAGATATTGCCAAGGGAAGAGCGCATTGTAATCAAGATTTTGCTGGACAACAACAACAAATTGGAGCAAAACAGGCTTGTCGTATTGTCGGGCTTTACAAAAGTGCAGATTTCAAGAATTCTGCAGAAATTAGCTGAAAGGGATGTTGTTGAGAAGAAGAATATGGGAAATACTAATTTGGTTTTGTTGAAGATTTAGTGTTTCAAATTCTTCAAACACTCCTCATAATTATACTTTAAAGCTTTGTTATCAGGGAATTTCTTCAACTGCTCTTCCAAGATCTCTTTTGCTTTTTCAAATTTTCCCATTGACATATAGACAACAGCAAGATTATTTGCTGGGCTTGGATTTTCTTGATTATGCTTAATGCTTTTCTTGAAATATTCAACGGCTTTATTCTTGTCATTAATCTGCAAATAAATTTTTGCGATTTCGGAAAAAACCAATTTATAATTTGGATTCAATTTTGCTGTTTTTTTGAAATATTTAAGCGCATTTTCGAAATCATTTCTTCCAAGATACATTCTTGCTGCCTGGTAATTGAATCTTTCATTATTTGGCTCTTCGTCAAGCTGCTTTAGAATAAGTTTTGAATATTCGCCGCTTTTTTCTTCAACAGTTTTTTCATCTTTTACAGATCCGAAATGGTGCAGGACAACATCAGTTTTTTTGTATTTTAGATTTTTTTCTTTCATTGAATCTTCAACAATTTCATGAATCCTGTACTTGAACTTGATTCCAAGATTGTTTTTGAACAGCCTTACTAGAAAATTTGATATATAAAATGGATATTTTTTCACCAAATCAAAATCTGAATCATTTTTTAAAGCGCCCTCAAAGAAATTGCTTATGTAAGACCTTTGCTCCAGCTGAAATCCTACAAATTCATCGACATTTTCAACCAAATTTTTTATCTTTTCCAAATCTTTTTTTTCAATTGCTTCATCAGCATCCAAAACAAGTATCCAGTCTTTTGCAGCATGCTTCAGGCTTTCATTCCTTGCTGCAGAGAAATCATCAACCCATTTGAAATCAAAGATTTTAGCTCCAAACTTCTTTGCAATATCTTTAGTTTTATCCTTGCTTCCTGTGTCAACTATAATAATTTCATCAACTATTTCTTTAACACTTTCCAAACATTGCCCTAAGTATTTCTCTTCATTCTTTGTTATCATGCAGAGCGAGATTGTTGGCATTTTAAGTATACTTGTGCTCTAGGACCAGCTCATTCTTTTCATTTCTTAAAAAAAGGGTGTCTCCGTTATTATTCCATATTGCATTACAAGAATATCCCTTGCTGCACCAATAAAGTTCTGTTGCAGAATTACTTCCGCACCCTGTATATAATTTTACGTTTTGTCCTTTATTCAGGTTAAAATTACTAAAAGTAAATGGATCTCTCGATGTTAAATCTTTGACCGTCCAGCCGCTCAAGTCACAGCTATATTGGCAGGAGTTGGTGAATATCACATATTCCCCGTTTAAATTATCGCAGTCATCACCTTCAGCATCTTCATTCACATCAACTGAAATGCAATTTGCGCAGGAATTTTGTGTCTGGTCAGCTGGTTTGCATAAATTAATTTTATTTTCAAGGCATTGTTCCCATGCCTCTTTTAATTCATCTTCATACTTGTCATTTGGATTTATTACATAAACTGTCGCGTAACCATTCTTAACAATCTCTACGTTTATATTTTCGTTATTCAATATGAGATACCTGAGTAGCCTTCCGTATTGGTCTTTATCTTCTTTATCACTCTCTAAGCCAAAGCTTTTGCCTTCTATCTTTTCCTTAAGCCAACTTTTAGCTTCTTCATAATATGGTTCGCCTTGTTCTGGAGTATTTATTCCGATAAGCCTCACAGTTTCACCGGAATCAAGTTTAATTGTGTCTCCATCAATTACAACAGCAGAAATATAATCTGTCTGGCTTGAATTATTTTCTATTGTTTCATTAATTGTGTTGTTGGCTGTTATATTATACGTATTGTTGGAAATTGTTTCGTTTATCTCT
>CAYOWR010000170.1:0-2631 GCA_964407725.1 uncultured Methanosarcinales archaeon | reverse complement strand
TTAGGAGAGCAGGGAAAAAGGGCAGAGATTGTTGGCGAGGAAGCTGCTCAAAGACTTGTCAAACAGATTGAAAGTAAAGCGCCTGTTGACAGGTTCTTAGCAGACCAGATTTTGCCATTCATAGCTCTGATAGGGGGCAAAATAAAAGCCTCTGAAATAACAAGCCACTGCAGGACTAACATTTACACAATAGAGCAGTTTTTTGGGAAGGTTTTTGAGGTGGATGAAAACAATAGACATATAAGTGTCTAGGATAAATTGCTCAATCAATGGATGGCATCGAGATGGAGTGGGAATAGTAAGTAATACATTAAGAGCAACAAACTGTCCCTTATATAAATTCTATTATTATTTTATTGACAAAATCCTTGCAAACCAATACTTTTTTAAATCAACCTCTCATCCTAAAATATTAAACTATGGCAGAAATACAGGCAGTATGCACGTCGTGCAAGAAAAGAATAACAAACACAATCGGCTCAACAAGATTTAATTGCCCGAAATGCGGCAAGACAGAGATTGTCAGATGCAATCACTGCAGGCAGATAGCTGCAAAATATAAATGCAAAGAGTGTAATTTTGAAGGTCCTAATTAATTCTCATGGCAAGAGTTGTAGTAACTTTAAGGATTATGCCTCAAAGCACAGAAATTGATTTGAGCGAATTAGAAGCAAAAGCAAAACAGGAAATAGTTGATTTCTGCAATTCTGAAGAATTCAAAGTCAATATTCAGCCTATAGCTTTTGGCCTAAAGGCATTAGAAATTCTTTTTGTAATGGATGAATCAATAGGAAGCACTGAAAAGCTTGAGCAGAAAATAAGCCAGCTAGATGGGGTTGAATCAGTAGAAGTGACTGATGTGAGAAGGGCAGTTGGATAATTTTATTTAAGCGATACCCATTCTACTTCATCCGGGGTTTTATTCCACCCCAAGGCAAAAATATTACCTTCATTTGTCTGGACACAAAGCGTTTGTTTGGAATACAATTGTGCAGTTGGAGTATAAGGGAAAATGCAGTTTTTTTCCATAATCTCATTTACGGGCTTGTTAATGATGCTCATTTTTGAGCCAGGCATTGTTGAAAAATCAATGTAATTGCCGTATTTTCTTGAGAATAAATCGCTTTTGTCCGTTCTTATCTCTGTAAATTCCTGCTTCTCAAAATCATAGTACAAGGCAAAGCTGCTATAACTTATCTTGCTTAATGCTATTGATTTGTTTTCCGTCTTTTCTTGAATTTCTTCAACAGGTTTCTGCTCTTCAGTCTTTTTTGCAGGATTTAAGCTTACATCTATGCTTTCTGTTCTGCCTACTTGTATAGTCACTATCTTTTCATAATCCAAATAGCCATCTTTCTTGATAACTACCTTATGCTGGCCAGTAGGGATATTGTATAATGTGAATGGAGTTTCCCCCTTGAATTCATCATCAACATAAACCTGTGCTGTGCTTGGCTTTGATTCCGCTGCAAGAATTCCAGTATCAATTATTTCTTCATCTGTTTTCTCAGTAGGCTTTTCTTTAGCTTGACATGCTATGATTAATATAAGCAGTAAGAAAAGAATCATTATATTTAGTAATTTTTTGTATTCCATTTTAGGTTTCTTATAATTTATACATATTTAAATCTATTTGTTTTTAATCAAGTTGACTAATTTCTGGTATGGAATATTGCTTCTGATGCCATGAGCTGCAAAATGTGTGTCGCTGACTTTATATCCTAACATTTTTATTTTATTTTTTATTGTTTCCTTTTTTTCCAGATATTTTATCTTGTTTTTCTCACAAATATCATGCAAATCATAAAATCCGACAATATTTATCTTTGACTCATCTTTTATTGTCTTTAAGAATTTGAGCAATTCATTGTTTTTATTGAATTTTTTGTTTTTGATTGTGTTGCTGTATATTCTATCGCATAATCTATAATCCCATAATTTTCCAATCCATAAGGGGCCAGCATTGCTAAAAAAATTGAATTGTCTTAAAATTTTATCAGCCTTATTTTTGCCTTTTTCATTCCTGAAAAACACCCTCATATAGTGCTCTTTAGAATAAGAGAATATTGGAATAAGCGCTTTTTCATATTGCGCTCCAACCAATTGCACTTTTCTTATTAAAATCCTCAATCCGGTTTCATGCATCAAAGCACCTTTTTTAGGCACAGCCCAGTATTTTCTCACGCACGCATTCAATGCTGTGCCGCATAGAGCTGCTGTGTCAGTAGCAGTAACTGCCAAAATACCGTCTCTTGCTAATCTTACAATTGCGCTATTTAGCAGAAAATTCGGGCTGCCAAATGGGTCGATATCAATATAATCAAAACCATTCGATTTTAGCAGAAACAGATTTGCATCTTCATTACTAACCATTATTTTTTTATTGTTTTTATAATTTATTTTGTTTAATGTTAAATTATTTTTTATTGATTTTATCGCTTTTTTATTGTTGTCATTAATGAATATTTTTTTTATTTTGTTTTTCTTCAGTTCTTTCAAAAACCTAATGCTTCTCACACCACTTGCAGCCAATGGATCGGCCATCTGCATATTGTTTTTGTCTATGGAATTCAATAACAAGATGGAAATGTCCCTGTTCAAGCTCATGACAGGATTGTAGAAAACATCCAT
>CAYOWR010000169.1:0-2636 GCA_964407725.1 uncultured Methanosarcinales archaeon | reverse complement strand
CGTACCAGAAGGAGTGCAAGGTGGCTCTGAGCCTGGGCATCTTACAATAGGTGCAGGACGAATTGTGTATCAGCCGTTCGAAGAGATTAATAGGACCATCAAAAGCAAAAATTTCTTCAAAAATAGGATTTTACTGAAAGCTATTAAACATGTCAAAAAGAATAAGTCAGATTTGCATTTAATGGGTTTATTTTCTGACCAGGGTATCCACGGCACAACTCATCACCTATATGCATTGATGAGTCTTGCAAGAAGACATAATGTAAGAAATATTTATGTGCATTGCTTTCTCGACGGCAGGGACGTTCCTGAAAAGAGTGCTATCAAGTTCTTTAAGGAATTTTATAATGGAAGGAAAAAAATCGGTGTCGGAAAAATCGCTTCAATTGTAGGTCGGTACTATGCAATGGATAGGGACAACAATTATGACCGCACAGAAGAGGCATACAAATTGCTGACAAAAGGGGCTGGTTTCAAAGAAACATATCCAATCACAGCAATAAACAATGCCTACAAGCGTGGAGACCCAACTGACTATTATGTAAAACCTATTGTAATTACTGAAAATGACATGCCAGTAGCAACCATAAAAGATAATGATGTGGTTATTTTCTGGAATTTCCGCTCTGATAGGACAAGGCAGCTAACAGAGGCAATTACATCAAAGAATTTCAGCCATTTTAAAGCTAAAAAATTTCATAATTTATATTTTGTGTGTATGAGTCAGTATGATAAGAAATTCAATTTGCCAGTTGCGTTTCCACAGCTAAAGGTCACTAACAATCTTGCAGAAGTTCTTTCGAGGCATGACCTGAAGCAATTAAGAATAGCAGAAACTGAAAAATACGCCCACATTACCTTTTTCTTTAACAGCCAAATTGAAAAACCATATAAAGGAGAGGATAGGATTATGGTTCCGTCACCAAAAGTACCTTCTTATGATCTTAAACCTGAAATGAGCGCTTACGAGATTACAGAAAAGCTTTTGCCACAAATCAGGAGGAATTATTATGGTTTTATTGGCGTAAATTTCGCCAACGGCGACTTGGTTGGACACGCTGGAAAAATAGATGCTGCTATCAAGGCTTGCAGGGTTATCGACGAGTGCATGGCAAAAATTATTAATGAAGGTTTAAAGCTTAATTATGTCATCTTGGTCACAGGCGATCACGGCAACGCGGAGGTCATGCTTTATCCTGATGGAACAATATGCCCTGCCCATGGGACAAATGATGTTCCTTTTAATTTGATATCTAATGATAAAAATCTTCAGAAAGGCAATATAAAGCTTGCCGGCCACAGAGGATTAAGTGATGTTGCCCCCACAATACTGCAGCTTATGGGTATAAAAAAGCCAAAAGAGATGACTGGGAAGAGTTTGATTATCGGAAAAGCGAAGAAATAAATGTTTTAATTTTAAAGTAGTTAATAATAGAAATATTTAAATATAGGTATTTAATTCTTAAGTGCCATTAAAATCAATCGGGTGAAAACAAAATGGCACATACTGGATTATTTGGGGGGCAGTCATTGTCTGTTGCTGACATTGGAAAAAAAGATACATCGGTATATCGTGGACCAATTTATACATTGCAATCTAGTACATTTTGGAGACTTGGTCCTTCAGATTTCAATCCTGAAGTAGCTAAATCTAGGATGGATCAGCTTGCGGTTAGAGTGAAAGCTCATTATGAACAAAGAGGGCAGGTTATTACGACAGGGGAATATCATGATGAAGAGGGAGCACGTAGACTTCCCTTATATATGGGTTCTCATGAGTTTCTAAGTTTAGTCCATACACATCCTGGTGAAAGTGGCAGAAGGGGCACAATAGGAATTCAGGCAGATACCCCAAGTGCTGAGCCGAAAGTTGACCATGAAGTCAGAAAACTGCTAGAAGCTTTAGGAGCAAAGTTATAGTTACATTTTTTCTTTTCACTTCCTATAAAACCTACTCGCATCTTCCGGCATAACAGAATTTATCACAAAATCCGTCGACAACTCGAAGCCCCCCCATGTTGCTAATCTTGGCGCTATCTCAATATGGAAATGCAAATCTTCTTTTTCTGGCGAATAATGGACATAGAAATTGTATGAGACATTAATTTTCTTCAATCTCATTAATATTTTTTTCATTGCTAATGCAATATCACCTATTTCATTTTCTTCCAATTCCTCAAAATTTCTTCTGTGTTTTTTCGTGAAAATCCAGGCTTCATAATTGAAGCGAGAAGCAAAAGGCGCAATCGCAACAACATTTTTTGTTTCAAAAATCTTCCTTTTTGATTTAGACTCTATTTTGATAATTTCACAGTAAGGGCATTCGCTAAAAAATCTTTTGGATTTTTGGCGTCCCGAAAATCTTTGATTTTCGTGGATTTTATATTTTTTTGCTGCCTTAATCTCTTCTGCAACTAATGTTGGTATTTGAGGCAGTGCCATAATTTGAGAATGGCTATGAACTAAAGAAGTCCCAGCATCCTTTCCATGATTTTTAAAAATGTCAATGTATTTTATGCCTTTAATTTTGCTTAATTCCTTAACTCTTACTTTATAGACTTCAAGCAGTTCTGCAATGTGAGAAGCAGGCAAATCAGCAAGCTGTGATTTGTGATGCTCAGTCTCTACTATAATCT
>CAYOWR010000168.1:0-2640 GCA_964407725.1 uncultured Methanosarcinales archaeon | reverse complement strand
AAAAGAAAAGCAGGAATCTATAATTTTATCCATTGACAAACTGGAAAAATTTGGAATAAATATCGTTAAAAATGAATTAAAAGAGCAAAAAATAGATGAGTCAAAAATCAACAAAATATTAGACATTTTAAACATCAAAGGAGACAACAACGAAAAAATCAATCAATTAAAAAAATTATTAAAAAATTCCGATGGATTGAATGAGATAGAGCAGTTGCTTGAGTATTTGAAAAATACAAGCCTTGAAGTTGATTTTGATGTTTCGCTTGCAAGGGGGCTGTCTTATTACACTGGAACTGTTGTTGAAACCTACTTAAAAAACAGCAGCCTAAAAACCTCTGTTTGCGCAGGGGGCAGATACGACAAGATGATTGGAGCTTTTCTTGAAAAAAATGACATTCCGGCAGTTGGAGTTAGCTTTGGAGTAGACAGGATTTACGATGCATTGATGGAAAAAGAAACTTCCAAATCAAAAACAAATACAAAAGTCTATGTAATCCCAATAAAAACAATAAACGAGTCAATGAAAATAGCGCAGCAGTTAAGAGATGCTGGAATAAATGCTGATATTGATTTATTAGAAAAAGGTCCCAGCAAAAACCTTGAATATGCTAATTCTTTAGGAATTCCATTTGTATTGTTCGTGGGAAAGAAAGAACTGCAGGAAAATAAATTAAAGTTGAGGGATATGAAGACAGGAAAGGAAGAATTGTTAGAAATCCTTGAAGTTATCAAAAAATTAAAATAAATCTAAGCCTTAGTCAGCACAACCACATCCCCCCCATCATCTATTAAAATAGAATGCTCTGCCTGTGTTACAATCCCTTTGCTTACTTCAACCAAAGGCGGGAATTGATGGATTATTCCAAACTGGTTTAACTCCCTTAATGCAAACTGCGTTTTTGCACCGAATTTTCTTTGAAGCCATCTTTCGGCAAAAGGCAAGCCTTCATATCTTTCAATTTCTTTCAAAACCTCTCTTGTTATTGGGCTTCTTACATTCCTTTTATTCTGCATCATAAAAACTGTTGGATGCCCTTTTTCTCCAACAACTCCAGAGCCTGTTGTTGCAAAAGGCTCGATTGCAAAAGTCATATTTTCTTTCAGTTTTGTTTTATCTCCATTATCAATATTTGGCAATGTTGGATTAGTGTGAATATCAAATAATCCTAATCCATGCCCAGAAAGATTTCTTACAGGATTATATCCATAACTTGCAATTGTATCATGAATAACTTTCCCAATTTGCCTTAATTCAACGCCAACATTTACGATTTTTAATGCTTCCTCTAATGCTTTCTGCGCTGCCTTTACTAAATCAGAATACTTTCCAGACAAATCTATTGTATATGCATTGTCGCCAATCGCTCCATTAACATGAACTCCTAAATCCAGGCATACAACTTGGTTTTCAAAAATTGTTTTATCATCTTCCAAGGGGCAGAAATGCGCTGCAATCTCATCGCAGGAAATCTGGACAGGAAAAGCCGGCTTGCCTCCTAATTCAAAAATTTTCTTTTCTATTTTTTCCGTGGCATCAAGCAAGGAATTTCCTTTTTTTATCAATGATTTTCCGTATTCAAGAGCTTCTGCAGAGATTTTTCCGGCTTTGATATAGTTTTCTTTAACTTCTTCGTCCATTTATGGAAAAATTAGAATTAGTTATTTAAAGGTTATGAAATATTTATTTATCTGCCAGGATAAATTTTTTGCCGTCGAATCTAAGCTCAGTAGTTATAGTTGATGCTTGTGGAAGAACAGAATAATTGGCCTTTAAATGTTCAGGTGTTATAAACCCAAGTACGCCTTTCAATCCCCTTGGTCTGATGACGGCGTAATTCAAGCCGCCTAATTGCAATGGAAGAGTATCAGAATGAGCACTACCATATACGATAATGAGGGGGGAATGTCCCGTATTTTTTGCGACTAATGCCTGTTGGCCATATTCACTGTCCCTTGCTAATACTGCTAAGTCATAAAGTCTTTTTAACTTTTCAGGTGTCAATATAATCTCAATTTTTCTTGTGGCATCTGCATGAGCTCTGGCATAAGCATTGATTGTTTCTTGGTTATATTGGATTCTGTTTTCAGGAGGGAGAAACGCTTCTCCTCTTTCATTAATCCTATAGAATGTATTCATAACCGCAACCAATGACTTGACAGCTTCCTCAGTAAATTCTTGCCGAATTTGTACTATGGGTGCTTCTTCTCTATCTAATGTCTCCCAATTCCATTGTTGTTCACCGCTAAATAGCATCCATTGTCTAGAATTGACCAATTTCTCTAGTGAGTCCATGAATTCTATCTGTTTTGGGAAAAGGCCAGTTCTTGCTATTCTGAAATAATGGTGAGAATTATACCATTGAGCATCGCTTTGCTTTACACCCTCAGGCAACAATGACTTTACCGTAAATTCGTCGAATAATCGTAAGCAGATCCGTGTAATAGCATCAAAAGTGTCTAGCTTCTCGTCTGCTTCTGCAACTGTCCCTAGAAGAGGATGCTCCTGAAGCAAAATAATAACATCAGGATATTTTCCTTTGTGTGAATATACATCTTCAACATCTTCCATAGCGGCAATATCGTCTATTGAGACTCTTGTTGTTTGAGATTGATGATACAATAGGCCTGCTGTCGCTA
>CAYOWR010000167.1:0-2642 GCA_964407725.1 uncultured Methanosarcinales archaeon | reverse complement strand
ACTTTAACATGATATGAGGAATATCTTTTTTTCTTTAAGATTCTGGATTCAGCTCCAATAATTTTTGCAACGCTCTTTGCCCATTTGTAGCTTTCCTCATCAGGCCCAATAATCACAGGATTTTTGATATTTTTTTCAATGTAATCTGCAATTAAACTGTTAGCAGACAATCTTACTGATTTTATTTTAAATATTTTATTTAGGCTACTCTTTCTGTGCAAATGAGGCTCCATTATGTATATGGCATCAAAATATTTTTCCATCAGTCCAGCTATTATTTCCTGGCTTATTGCCTCACCTTCATGGAACCTCTTGTCCTGCCTTAAATAAGGAAAGTATGGTGCAACTAAAACCAATTTTTTTGCTCCAAGGTCTCGTCCAGTTTTTGCTGCGAGAATAACTTCAATGATGCAATCGCTTATGTTTCTATAAAAAGACTGCACCAAAACAACAATCTTATTTTTTAAATTGAAATTAAATTTAATAAGCAATTCATTATCCGGGAATTTATCAAAGTCCAATTCTGAATATTCAAGCTTCAAATTTTTTGCTATTCTATACCCCAAATGTTTTCCGTGAGAACAGCCTATAATTAGCATATTGCCCATTTTAAAAATTATTTACAAATTTTTTTAAATCCGGATTAAGCTCAACAGCTATCGCAAAGGCACCATTCTCTGCGTTTCTTTTATTGTTTGAAAATGCTATGATCAAAACGTCGCCATCATCAAGTTTAAAATGTTTTTCCAACCCGCTATAGTCAAAATTGAAATCAGATTCCGGAGCAAAAAGCTTGTTTTTATAATGCAAAATTATAGCGCCGTCTGCCATATTTTTTACAGCTATATCCCTTAGCTTGTAAATCTCCTTAAAATTTGGCGCATTTTTCAGCTGAATCGCAATCTTTTTGTATTCAGGATAAATCTCTTTTATTTCTATCCCCTTTGGCAGGCCAACAGCTTTAATGGCAGTCAATGCTTCTGCCCCTTTCTTGCTCAAAAAATGCCCCTTTTTCGTGCTGTCAAGAAGATTTTTCTCCTTTAGCTTTTCAAGAATAGTTCTGATAGTGCCTTCTCCAAGCTCAAGCTCCTTCGCAAGCTCCTGCCTGCCCAAGTTTTTTTTAAATCTCAGAAAGCACCTGAGAATATCAATTTTTGTGAAATTCGGAATATTGCCAACCATAAATTAATACTCCTAAATATATATAAATACCTTTCTAAAAGCTTTGATATGAATTATTGGCTTATTTACACATTCATTATAAAAATTCAAAAACATTGGAAAAATCAGCCAAAACAGTTTATAAAATATAATATAGCTTTGTTACTATTGTAAAATAGCAAAAGATTTATATACTAGTGGTTTTTTCACATATAAGGTGGTTAAAATAAAAATAAGATCAATATTGATTAGCCTTGTTATATTTATATTTTTGATGAATGTAGCTTATGCTGCATCAAAACTTACTTTTTCTGATGTTGATGTAAAGGTTGGGAGCAGGACTTCCAAAAATCTGGAGAATGGCGAGACAATTGATGACGAGGCAGAGCCCGGAGATTCAGTTGAATTCAGAGTAGAAATGCAGAGCAATTTTACAAGCGAAGAGGATTTGGATATAGAAGATATACAAGTTGAGGTTACCATAGAAGACATTGATGATGGAGACGAATTGGATGAAGAATCCAATGAGTTTGATCTTAGCCCTGGCAGAGACAAGAGGGTTACATTAAAGTTCCAGGTTCCTATAGAAGTTGATGAAGACACTTTTGATGTATTAATACATGCAGAAGGCCGGGATGAAAACGGCACAAAGCACTTAGCAGATATGAGACTAAAGCTGGATGTTGATAAAGAAAGCCATTTATTGAAAATAACAAGAAAATCTTTGAGTCCGGAAGAGGTTTCGTGCAACAGGAAGAATGTTCAACTAGCAACAACCTTCATAAATATAGGCAGTGAGGATGAAGACGAGGTTACATTTCAGGTTTTGAGTCCTGATCTAGGCGTTGATTTCAAAGAAAGCGTAGAGGATTTAGAAGCTGAGCCAAATGAAGACTCAAGCAGATTTTCAAAAATATTCACATTCAATGTCCCAAATAATGTCGAAGCAGGCAGCTATCCAATCACTATAAGGGCTTTATATGACGACGACAGAAAAAAGACAGAAGACACTGTTACTTTGACTATAAATGATTGTGCAACAGCAAAACCAAAACCAGCAGAAGAGGAAGCTGAAGAAGAGGAAGAGGTTGAAGTTGTCAGCCCCCCTTCAGTTGTTGAAAAGCCGCCTGTTGTTGTAGTGCCTCCTGGTACAACTGTAACAGAAGAGAGCTTCTTCAAGAGCAACGCATTTGTTGTTGGGGTGATAATCGCCGAGATAATAGTAGTGATCTTGGGAATAATATTGATAGTTGCATTGTTCGCAAGAAGGGATTAAATATTTTTATATTATTTTTCTTTAATTTTATTTTTTAAAAATATAGATTAAATCTATATAACCACTTTAAAGTAGTTATAAAATAGAAAGCTTTAAATATAGGTCTTCATTACTTTTAGCCAAGAATGCAGCAGGAAAAACAATTTTTACTGGATTTGAAGAAACATTTTAGATTGAATATCTATGAAGTAAAGATTTGGACTTC
>CAYOWR010000166.1:0-2678 GCA_964407725.1 uncultured Methanosarcinales archaeon | reverse complement strand
CTTTGGTCTTTTTAATTTCTTCAAGTCAATCTTTTTTATTTCAAATTTAAGTTTGCCTTTATACACCTTGCCAACTTCGCCCTCAGCGCAGCTTACTGTTATGTCAGTGCCTGTCTTTACTGCTTCTGTACCATGCTCTGTTCCAACTATTGCTGGAATTCCTAATTCTCTTGCCACTATGGCTGCATGAGCAGTTCTACCTCCTTTATTTGTGACAATAGCAGAAGCAATCTTCATTATCGGTTCCCAGTCAGGATCTGTTTTTTCTGTCACAAGAACTTCTCCAGGCTTGAAACTTTCAATATCATTAACATTCTTTATGACATGCACTTTTCCAGCACCTATTTTAGTTCCGACACTTAAGCCAGTAACAAAAACCTGGCTTCTTTCTTTCAAAACATATTCTTCAAGAACATTGAAATTTTTCTGGCTCTGCACTGTTTCCGGCCTTGCCTGTACAATGTATAATTCATTTGATACTCCATCCTTTGCCCATTCCATGTCCATTGGCTTGAATTTACCAGCTTTCTTGGAGTAATGATCTTCTATTATACACGCCCATTTTGCCAATTTAAGAATTTCATCATCATTTAGCACAAATTGAAAGCGCTCTTCATAAGGCACTTCAACATTTTCTGTAGTATGCTTTGTCCCATGCTCTGAATACACCATTTTTATTTTCTTGCTTCCAAGCTTTTTGCTGATAATTGGCTTAAAGCCTTTTTTTAGAGTTGGCTTGAAAACATAATATTGGTCAGGATTCACTGCCCCTAGCACGATATTTTCTCCAAGACCATAAGAGCCATTTATCAAAACAGCATCCTTGAATCCTGTTTCTGTGTCAATAGAAAACATTACTCCAGAGCATGCCTTGTCGCTTCTCACCATTTTCTGGATTCCAACAGACAACGCAACTTTAAAATGGTCAAATCCTTTATCAACTCTGTAAGAAATTGCTCTGTTAGTGAACAATGAGGCAAAGCATTTTTTTGTTGCCTCGATTAGAGCATGCTCTCCTCTAATGTTAAGATAAGTTTCCTGCTGACCAGCAAAACTGGCAGAGTTATGCGTTATAATTCCTCCAATTCCTGCAGCAAAATTTTGTATCTTCTGAACAGTAAAATCATAGACCATTCCATTATAGTCAATTTCTTTTATTTCTTTTATCCTATCCCATCCAACACTTTTTTCAAAGAAACCTGCGTATTCACTTAAACCATATTTTTTCATTAATTTTTTAAACTCTGCTCTAGTAACACTTCCAGTTATTAATCCCCTGTTCCATGGAATAAAATTATTTTTTAACCTGCCTTTTTCATCATAATTTATGTAATTTGCTTCATTTATTTTTACAACAGAATTTTCATAAAATGCCCTTTTGCAGTCTCTGCAATAAAATCTAAATTTATTATTATAGTAACTGGTTTTTTCAATTTTTTTATCACATAAAGGACAATAATATCTTTCTATTATTTGTTTTTCCAAAATTTTATCATGCCCAGCTTTAATGAATTTAGAAAACTCATGGGAAATCACTAGGTTATTTTTGAATTGAGGGTGTGCTTTTTTCTTATTATAATTAACAATTAATTCATATAATCTCACAGACTTTGCTGTATTAGCCAAAGGGACATTCTCTTTAAATTTAGGTGCTTCAGAAGCTGGAACAGTAATAGTTATTGAATTATTTTTTCTTTTTAGGTAAATTTCTAAGTCTAAAATTTCTAAAAGTTTAACAATACCCCCTACTAATTGGTCTGATGTCGAGCAATATTCTATTCCGCCTTTAGATACATAACCATCGCCATCGAAGCAACCTGCAAGAAACGATCCAATTACTTCTTTATCGCAATCAAATATGAAGTTAGGAACTCTTTTTATTCTACATGATTTTCCTTTGCCTTTAAAATCAAGTGGTAAACCGGCTACTTGATGCAAAAATCTAACGAGACCTTTGCAATATACTCTTAACGAATTTTTGTTAATTTTTTGATTATTATACAATCCCAATTGTTTCAAGAAACTTTTAGCCTTTTCTATAACACCTTTATTAGAATTAGTCAATATCACTCCAGATTCATAAGTGCTGCCTTCAGCACAGTACAAGCCTAAAAAATATGCAAAATTATCATTTATAGGAATGTGCATCTTTAAAGGATTTTGAATTTTCCAGTTTAAAGAATTGTTTTTAATATAAAGTAAATCACCTTCTACATAAACATCTTCTCCATCAATATAATCCAATACATCAATAAACTTAACATCAGGTTTAGGTATAGGGATCCTTCTTGTTACAGGAACCATTTCCTTTCCTTTAAGCTCAGAAATAGAGATAGTTTTGGGTTTGAGGTTATCTCCCAAAATGATTAAAGAGTGATTTTCGCTTATTTCAATTTCTCTGCCTGTTTCTGTTAGAATTTTGTATAATTTGACTTTATTGGCAGGATGTTGATATATCTGGTCAGCTTTTACCCATATAGTTTCATTATCTTTCATTGATATTACTTCTAATTGAGTATTCTTGCAATCTCCAAACTTAGAGTAAATATTGCCTATTTTATCGAAAATGCACTTATCATTTATTCTGACAAGAACATAGGAGTTTTCCGATATGCTAGGCAAGTCTTCTGCAGTAGCAGAGCTTCTTACTGCAACATCAGTATTTGCACCATACTGTT
>CAYOWR010000165.1:0-2685 GCA_964407725.1 uncultured Methanosarcinales archaeon | reverse complement strand
ATGGTTTAGATGAAAATGGTTATCCATTAGAAATAGATCCCCATCATCACGGAATCGTATTAATAGATAAATGGTGGAGAGAAATAGCCCAGAACAAATGGCATCTGGAAACCATAGCAACAAAACCAGGCGGAAAGTATGTATTGGAAAGACATTTGGGTTTGAGGGAAGGAGTGCATTACAAGATTACAGGGGATATTGGTAAGCCAAAGATTGATGAAAATTCTTGGAATTTGCCTTCTCTTGATGAAATGAGACCACAAAGATATGTAGATGATGATAGATTCTATGGCTATGTTGATTTGCTTGATGCTGGAACTATGATTTTCAGCACTTGGGACGCGGTCAGAGACGATTTCAGAGATGGAAGGTATCATCATCATTCAAAATCTATCGGAGATTATACAATTGAGGGAATGGGCGGCTTTGACGAGAATTATGGTGCGCCTTATATTAGAAATTTTGCTCAACTAAGCAGAGAAAAGGGGCTTTACATTACTAGAAGAGGTACTATTCATAATCCTAAGAAATGGATAGATGCTAAACCTTCTGATTTCGAAGATCCAAAGATGGTGCCGGCGGATGAGACAGCAGTCAGTAGGAAGTTTAGGATGAGGATACCAGAAGAAGCTTTAAACCAGCCTGGGTTTTCTGCTAGAAATAGTCTTCACAAGATAGAAAAGACACCATATGGGACGTTTTGGGTAGATAAAAGGATTCCCACAAAATACAATCCAGCGTTTGATAGAAGAGCAGCAAATTTCAAATACATGCATTGGGGATGCATGTACTATTATGAGTGGTCGTATAATGCAAACATATGGTCAGAAAATCCATTCCCGCATATATCTACTAGAGGAATAGCCTTATACATACAATTTTTGGCGGCGTCTGATGTGTAGTATTATAAGGCGGGTGAAGAACTATTAGAGGGCCATAAATTTGATTATGGCATTAGAGGTCAAGGTGAATTTGGGAATGTGAATCCTTTGAGTGGGGTAGGGACAGGACAAGAAAACTAACCTTTTTATTTATTATTTCATTCTCCTTGGAAAAAATAATCTCCTTCATCGGCACATGGAAAATACCAGCAGCCTTGATTAGCTCCAGTTGACCGAAAACTTTATATATAATCCCTACTTTTCTTACTAAAAGTATAATTTTAGCAGGGTTAAAACACTAAAAAACCGCAAAGCGGTTTTTGGTGTGCCAAAAACCTGGGGTTTTTTAGCATGTATATATCAAGAATTTTGGAAAAGGAGATAAGGAAATGCTTAAACAAGCGTGAAATAATAGCAGTCATAGGAGCAAGGCAGTCAGGAAAAACAACTCTCTTAAGGCATTTTTATGAAAACTTGAAAAATGCAGTTTTTCTGGATTTTGAGGACAGGCAGACGTTAGAATTATTCAGCGAGGACATCAATTCATTCATTGAGCTATATGTAAAAAAGCATGATTACGTTTTCATTGACGAATTCCAGTATGCAAAAGAAGGCGGCAAGAACCTAAAGTATATTTACGACAACAGCAAGGCAAAAATCATAATATCTGGCTCGTCAGCAAGCGAATTGTCAATACAAAGCATAAAATTTCTCGTGGGAAGGATATTTGTATTCACGCTTTACCCTTTTTCATTTGAAGAATTCCTTAATTATAAAAACCCCAGATTATGCGGCATTTGGCAATAGGGAAAGTTATCAAAGCCAATAATAAGCCAGATGACACCTTATTTCAAGGAATTCTGCATATACGGCGGCTATCCGAGAGTAGTATTATCCGAGAGCAAATCAGAAAAGGAGACTGTATTAAGGAACATCTATAATACATATTTCCTCAAGGAGATAAAAGAAATTCTAAATTTGCCGGAGGACTACAAATTAGGCAAACTTATCCGAGCATTGTCGCTGCAGATTGGAAATATCGTGAACTATAAAGAGCTTTCGGACATTACCGGATTTAACCATAAAGACTTGCTCAAATACCTGAATGTCACAGAAAAGACTTATGTAATAGTTAGAAGCTTGCCTTTTCACACTAATAAGAGAACTGAATTAGTAAAGTCGCCTAAGCCATTTTTTGTTGATTCAGGGTTCAGAAACGCAGTAATAAATAATTTCCAGCCCGTCGAAAACAGACCGGATAAGGGAAGCTTGTACGAGAACTTTGTGGCCTCGGAGTTGTTGAAAATGGGCGTTGAATTGAAGTACTGGCGCACAAAATCCATGGCAGAGGTTGATTTTGTAATAGAGAATGCCCGAAATATTATTCCTGTAGAAATAAAATCCAATCTTGCAGGACCAAGCTTTACAAAATCTTTCTTGAGTTTCCTTGATAAATACGAGCCAAAAAAGTCTTTTATACTATCTGAAAAGATCTATGCTGAGAAAAAAAATACCAAATTCAGGCCAATATTTTGCGTGGCTAATGAATTTTGAAAGAGATGACCAAATCAATCTCCTTCATCTCCAAGGCAAGATTGCAGCAGCCTTTGACTAGTTTTATTTATACTCACCCACAAAAATTATTAGGTTTTGAATTATTTTCTTAACTTTAGGGTCTCAAAACAAATGGGCAGAATCAATTTATCATGTAGAAATGTCTAATTCCATCTTATTAAAACTGTCCGCTTTTAATTTTAGTTCTCCGCCTTTTGATATATTGTAAAATTCAGCCACTTCCTTTGGA
>CAYOWR010000164.1:0-2718 GCA_964407725.1 uncultured Methanosarcinales archaeon | reverse complement strand
CATTCGGGTTTGTCGGAAAGCTCTCCTCAATCTTTCCATCTTTTGTAGAGTACCTAAATATTATTTGCTTATTTTTGATTAATTTATTAAGTAATTCCTTGTCTTTCGTTACGTATCTTCCTTCCCCATGCGCAATAGGGACTGGAATGATTTGCTCTTTTTCAATGAATTTTGTGAAAGCACAGGTATTTTTATTCTCAACGCTTTTTATATTAATCCAAGTGCAGTAATAGCCGCTTACAAAAGGATTTTTGTTTGGCGCAAGAGCCATCTCAACCTTGTTTTTCAATCCAGGAATCATGCCGCATTCCACCAAAGCTTGGGCGCCATTGCATATCCCCAAAACAGGCTTGCCTTGTTCAGCGCCTTTCTTTATGACATCAAAAACAGGGTCTTTTGCCATTATCACTCCTGCCCTTATCCTGTCTTCATAGCCCCAGCCGCCAGGAATAATATATCCATCAAATTTCTCAACCTCTTTTTTCTGGTTCCATCTTAGAATCTTGCCATCCATTCCTGTGGCTAAAACTGCTTTTAGGGATTCCTCTTCGCAATTGTTACCTGGAAAATACACAACTGCAACGTTTGGTTTTTTTGACATTTGATTTTTTGTTTTTTTTATTGAATTTTTTGAATTTATTTTTAATGAATTTTCGTCAATGGAATTTTTAGTTATTGAGTTTTTTATTATCGCAAGTTTAACTTATTTTTCTATTCCAGCGCCTCCACAAATCCTGTTGTCCAAGCTTCTTTCAATTTTGAAATCTCCAAATCAACAATTTTTTTATTATTTTTAGTGATTGTTAAATTCTTTCCTTTTGTTTTTCCAAGTTCAATTAATGATATTTTATAAAATCTAAACAAAGATTTTAATTTCTCCAAATTCTTGTCTTCGACTTCAAACACAAATCCGGAAGATTCAGAAAACAAAACTTTATCATTTCTTAGTTTGGAAAAATCAAGATTTACCTCTGCTCCTATTTCGCCATCAGCATCTCCTCCTAAAATCATTTCTGAAATTGCAGTTGCTAGTCCGCCATCAGATATATCATGGCACGATAATAATAAATTTGCATTTATTGCATCAATAACCGCATAATCGTTGTTTCTTTCCCTTTCAAAGTCAACAATTGGCACAACTGCGCCAATTTCTTTGTTTATATCATAATAAACTGAGCCGCCTAGCTCGTCTTTTCTTTCTCCAATCAAAAACAAGGTTGAATTTTCTTTCTTAATCTTCATGGTTATTGCCTTGCTGTAGTCTTTCATAACGCCAATGCAAGCAATGACCGGAGAGGGATCTACTGATTTTCCAGAGGCAGATTCATTGTAGAAGCTTACATTCCCTGAAATGACTGGAATAGGGTATTTTGTGCCTTTATAATGCAAATTTTTTGCAGCGTCTGCAATACCTCTTACGCCTTCATAAAAATCATAAAATGCTTCTGGCTTTTCTGGATTGCCATAATTCAAGCAATCAGTTAAAGCGCTTGGCACAGCTCCAACTGCAGCAACATTCCTCATGCTTTCTGCAACCGCATTTACAGCACCCCAATATGGATCTATCCTGCAATATCTTGGATTGCAGTCGCATTTCAAGGCAACCGCAAAAGAGCTGTTTTCAACGCATTTCATCACCCCAGCATCCGCATATCCTGTTTGGATAATTGATGTTCCCATGACATTTGTATCATAATGCTTGTATGCTTTCGCTTTGCTTGCAACATTAGGATGCTTCAAGACAGAAAGCAGAACCTTATCGAAGTCTTTGGGCTCTTTTAAATTTGGCTCCTTAAAATTTCTTTTTGGTATTTTTTTGTCTCTTTCATAGCTTATTCCTTTTGTTACAGCTTTGATTGGGGCATTGCATACAACTTTTCCATTATGCTTTAAGATGTAATCTTCTTGTTTTGTTACTTTTCCCACAACAAATGCTCCAGCTCCTAAGCTTATATTTGGCAATTCGAAATCTTCATTGTAGATTTTCAATAAAGTTTTTGTAAATTCACTGGGGCAAACCCAAGTAAATCTTTCCTGTGTTTCAGAGCATGCTATAATGTAAGGCGATAGATTTTTCATAGAAACATTCACCTTGTCTAAATCAATTTCTGCTCCAAAATTTGCATCAGAGCAGAGTTCAGAAGTTGAGCACATTATGCCGCCTGCGCCCATATCCTTGAAGCCAAGCTGCACATTATTCTTTCTTGCTTCCTCAAAAACAGCATAAGAAGCCCTAATTATAACATTCTTTAGGAATGGATCAGGCACCTGAACTGCGCCCCGATTGCTTTCCCTGTCTTTCTCGTCCAATATTAAAGAAGCAAAAGCCGCTCCGCCAAATCCGGAATTGTCTGTTGCCTTGCCAACAATTATAATGTCATAGCCTTCAGCATTTTTTGGCGCATAGCTGTGAATTATGTCTTTTTCTTTTACAACACCCAAGCATACAACATTAACCAAGCAATTTTCATCAAAAGAATCGTTGAAATAAATGTCCCCGCAGATGTTTGGAATTCCAACTGCATCTCCATATCCAGCAATCCCATTTATAACTTCATTTGCAATGTATTTGACCTTATTCTTGTGTTTACCATTTGGATTGCCAAACCTTAATGGATCTGCTGTTGCAATCACTTTTGCCCCCATGCATAGCACATCTCTAATAATTCCTCCAACTCCTGTTGCTGCGCCTTCATAAGGCACAACCTGGCTTGGATG
>CAYOWR010000163.1:989-2735 GCA_964407725.1 uncultured Methanosarcinales archaeon | reverse complement strand
TGCAGATGATGCTCACGGCGCTCCAATTGAAATAAAGGCAGCAGAGCTTGGCATTAAGCCAGAGCAGCTGATTGCTGATGTTTACAAAGAGCATGTAAAGGATTTTAATGATTTTTTGATAAGCTTTGACAATTATTACACAACTGACAGCCCTGAAAATAAATACTATAGTGATTTGATTTTTGAAAGGCTAAAAAAGAAAAATCTGATTTATACAAAAGATATAGAAGTCACTTATTGCAATTATTGCAAAAGGACATTGCCTGACAGGTATGTAAAAGGCAAATGCCCAAAATGCAACACCCCTGATCAATATGGCGATGTATGCGAGAACTGCAATGCTACTTACAAGACAATCGAGCTGATTGAGCCGTATTGTGTGATTTGCAAAAACAAGCCTATAAGAAAATCATCAAAGCACTATTTCTTCAAATTAAGCAAATTTTCAAGAAAGCTTGAGTCATGGCTGAATAAAAATAAGAATTTGCAGCCAGAGATAAAGAATTTTGTCTTTAACTGGATAAAAAATGGGTTAGAGGACTGGAATATAAGCAGAGACGGACCTTACTTTGGTTTTAAGATTCCGGGAGAAGAAGATAAATATTATTATGTATGGCTTGATGCGCCGATTGGCTACATTGCAAGCACTGAGAATTACTGCAAAAAGCATGGCTTGAAGACAGAAGATTACTGGAACAGCAAGGACGCAAGAATCTATCATTTTATTGGAAAAGATATTATCTACTTTCATTTTCTCTTTTGGCCTGCAATGCTTCTTGGAGCGGATTTTGAGCTGCCTCATTCAATTGCAGTTCATGGCTTTCTCACAGTTAATGGCGAGAAAATGTCCAAGAGCAGAGGCACTTTTTTTACTGCAAGGGAATTTCTGCAGAACCATGACGCAGAGCACCTTAGATTTTACTATGCAAGCTTGCTTAGCAGAAGATTAGCCGATATTAACTTGAATTTTAATGAATTTAGAAATAAAATAAACAATGAATTGGCTGCAAACATTGGAAATTTTTGCTACAGGGTTTTGAATTTCTTGAATAAGAATTTTGATGGCTACATTGAAAATACCGACAAAAACAAGAAATTAATCAATGAAATAAGTGAGAAAATAAAAAATATTGAAAAAAATTACTATGAGCTGAATTTCAACGAAGCAGTCAAGGATATTATGCATATTTCCTCCCTTGGCAACAAGTATTTTCAAGATAATGAGCCGTGGAAGCTGGTTAAAGAGGACAATGGAAAAACACATAGGATTCTGGGGTTGTGCGTGAATATAATCAAGAACCTGGGCATTTTGATAAATCCAATACTTCCTGAATTCTCATTAAATCTGCAGAGGCAATTAAATCTTCAGGATTTGAAATGGCCCAATATTAATTTTGGATTGGAAAACCACAAAATCGGCAAAGATGAGATTTTAATCAAGAAAATGGAGGACAAAGAAGAAGTTAGACAATTTCCCTTGAATTTGAAAGTTGCAAAAATAATTGATGTGCAAAATCATCCAAATGCAGATAAATTATATGTTTTGCAGATTGACTTGGGAAATGAAAAAAGGCAGTTGGTTGGCGGCTTGAAAGAGCATTATTCAATTGATGAATTAAAAAATAAAAAAATAATTGTGATAACTAACTTAAAATATGCAAAATTAAGAGGTGTAGAAAGCCAGGGAATGCTGTTGGCTGGAGATGATGAAACAAATGTTGGAGTTTTAACTTTAGAAAAAAGCAA
>CAYOWR010000163.1:596-979 GCA_964407725.1 uncultured Methanosarcinales archaeon | reverse complement strand
TGAAGCTGGAGAAAAACTTTATTTTGAGGGTTTTGAAAATTCAAACAAGGAAATAAGCTATGACGAGTTTGCGAAAATCAAATTTGAAGTAAAAAATGGCCATGTTTATTTTGAAAATAAAGAACTGAAGACAGATAAAGAGATTGCAAGGGTTGAGAAGGTTAAGGACGGGGCTAGGGTGAGATAAAAACCAGCGAAAATTCTTTGAATTTTCTGGGCTTTGAAAATCGTAGATTTTCAAAACCTTTAAATACTCTAATTCTTAACAATAGTTAAGCAGGTGAATATAATGGAGCAAAAAACAGAAATTAAGCAGTTAATCACAAAAGACATGACTATTGGAGATGTTGTTGCTAAATATCCTTCCTGCATTGAAACTTTAC
>CAYOWR010000163.1:0-586 GCA_964407725.1 uncultured Methanosarcinales archaeon | reverse complement strand
GTTGGATGCCATGTTTCTTATCATGAGACTCTTGAGCAGGGTTTTAAAGGACATGGAATGAGTGATGAGGATATTGAAATTGTTGTTTCAAAGATGAATAAAGCCGTTGAGGAAGGCAAGCTTGATGAAGGAAAAGAATTGGTCATCACTAACAAGGCAGCTGAAAAATTGAAGGAAGTTCTAAAGGAAAACAATAAAGAAGGAAGTGGATTAAGGGTTGAGATTGTTCCAGGCGGCTGTTCTGGATTCCAATATGGATTGGAGCTTGATGATAATACAACAGATTTAGACAATGTGTTTGAAGAGAAAGGAGTAAAGATAATTGTCAGCAAGGAAAACATGCAGTTCCTGAAGGGTGCAAAGCTTGACTATGTTGACAGCCTGCAGGGCGGCGGCTTCAAGATAAGCAACCCAAATGCGCACAGCTCATGCGGATGCGGGCAGAGCTTTGAATATTGAGTGATTTTAATGGGACAAAAAGGAAGGGAAATTGCGAAGATTGACCACAAATGGCTTGTTAAAGAGCTAAGCAAGGCTTATGCTTTTGAATGGGTTGTGCATTATTATGCATCATTAGCCTCAAATG
>CAYOWR010000162.1:0-2745 GCA_964407725.1 uncultured Methanosarcinales archaeon | reverse complement strand
TGGAAGGAATTTATCAATATCCAAAACGCCAAAATAAGCAAGTGCAAAAATTCCGGCTATAACAACTAATATTGCCCATCCATAAGTCATTAAGAATTCCAGTGCTGCCTGAGCTGAGTGCGAACTTTCCTGATGCTTGCCTCTCTTTTGCATAAAAAACCTCTTTTTTCGTATTAATGAAAAGAAGAATATTTAAGTTTAGTGTTTTTAAATGACAGGTAATGCTCTTTGAGATAATTTTGGCGGTATTGTTTGGATGCTTGATGGGACTAATCACAGGCCTAACCCCAGGCTTGCACATAAATCTTGTTGCTTTGATTCTGTTCAGCATTTCTCCAATCTTGCTCGGCTACACAAATGTAATTGCAGTTGCATCTTTCATTATTGCAATGTCAATAACTCATACATTTACAGATTTCATAAGCGCAACTTATCTTGGAGCTCCAAGCGATGACACTGCCTTGGCTGTCATGCCTGCGCACAGGTTATTGCTGCAAGGAATGGGGCATGAGGCGATAAGATTGGCTACAATAGGAAGCTTATTGTGCTTGATTCTTACTATTGCTATTGCGCCATTACTGATATTTGCTGTTCCGATTATTTTTTCAAGCCTGAAAGATTATGTTGGATGGATTTTATTGGCAGTTGTTGTCTTTATGATTTCAAGGGAAGAATATCTGGATAAAAAATTCTGGGCTTTTGCTGTTGTCGCTTTATCTGGAATCTTGGGATTGATTGTGTTTAATATTCCGAATCTGAAGGATCCTCTTCTTCCCATGCTTTCTGGCTTGTTTGGAGTTAGTGTTTTGTTGTTAAGTTTAACTCAAAAAGTAGTTTTGCCAATTCAAAGGACAACAGAAATGATTAAGCTAAAAACAAGAGACACAATAAAATCCTTGACAAGCGGAGTTGCTTCAGGCTCATTAGTTTCAATATTTCCTGGCCTGGGGCCTGCGCAGGCTGCAGTTATTTCAGGGCAGTTCATAAAAAGGACTGATACACATAGTTATTTGGTTCTCGTTGGAGGCATTAACACCGTATCAATGATTTTGTCTTTAATTACTCTTTTTACAATTGACAAAGCCAGAAACGGCTCAATAATTGTCGTGCAGCAGTTGATGCAGAAGATTGATTTGAATGCTTTAATTTTGTTTTTATCTGTGGCATTGATTGCAGGCGGAATTGCAACATTTTTAACAATGTATACGAGCAGGATATTTTCAAAAATAATGAACAAGATAAATTATTCTCTTTTGAGTGTTTTAATAATTGCATTTATTGGAATAATGGTTTTATATTTTTCCGGTTTCATTGGATTTTTGATTTTGATAGTTGCAACTGCAATTGGCTTGGTGCCGAATATCAAAGATGTTTCAAGAAGCAACTCCATGGCTTGTTTGCTGGTGCCGATTATTTTATTAAATTTGTTGTAAAGATCAAGAACTCCACAGCATATTAAAATAATTCAAATGGGATTTTGCAATTTCCTTGTCATTAATTTTTATTGCAATCGGCTCTTCTGACCAGTTAATCAACAAGCAATTGTCCCCATAAATTATAGTTGTCGTAGGGTTAGTATGTTTGTTATCTACAAATTTATACTCAAGAAATTTTCTCTTCTCCAATTTGCCTTTGAATTTTTCCGAAAAAATAGACTTTTGATGTATTTTTCTTTCTATCCTTTCCTTGTGCCAAAGCTCAAAGTAAGGCCCGAACAGCTTTTTGAACTGCAGCTCTGCAGCAATAAGATGTATTGTTTTTCCTGTTTCTAAAATCTCCTCAAAAAGCATTCTCAAGCCTTTCTTGCCTACAAAGATAGAAGCTTCAAGCGGCTTTTTTTGCTGCACCACAAGCTGTTTAAGATTTTTTATATCCTCGGCTATGTTTTTCTTTGCCAATGCAAAGTCTTCTTCCTTTGCCTTAATTATACCGAGCAGGGATTCCGGGGATTTTGCCTCATACCATTTTACCCTGTTTTTTGTCACAAATGATGCAATTCCTTTAGTCGCCAGTCTGTCCAAAGCTTCGTAAACATTTGTCCTGTTTATCCCTGTTTCAGAGCTGATCCTGTTTGCATAGCTGTTTCCTTCTTTAATTAGATGCAAATAAACCTTTATTTCTGAAGGGCTCAACCCAAGCTTTGAAAGGTTTTCTTCCAGCATATAAATTCGATGTGCCCTATTGTTTATAAATGTTGTTGTGTAACACAACAACTAAATTTTAAGATTTTAAAGCAGATTCCATTCTTATGTCAAATGAATCATTAGAAGACAAAATCAAATCAGACAAAAATACAAAATCCTCCATTTGGGATTTTATGGTATCAGCCTACAGCTCAAGCAAAGCGGTCAAACTTGGATTATTAGCAGCTGCAGCAGGTTATTCGTATTCACTGGCCTTGGCAATATCGGGCGCATTTTATTTAGGGGCAAAAACTGCAGGTGCCCTCTTTAAATACGTGGGAAGAATTATAACTAATCCCTTAAAATATCTCAGCCCGAAATCGATAAAAAATTCTTTTTACGAAACTCTTGAATCATATAATCCTTTCGGCAAATATAAAAGGCCCACATTCATGGGCGCAACATTATCAACAGCAACACACTTTACGGGGTTTTGATTTCCTGTAAAGTAAACTATAGACGCCCAATAATAATAATGGCGGCAAACACGGACTTTCTTGGTGAAAGTCCTACTCACAAAGGAAATTTCTGACACTTCGCATCAGAAATTTCCTCTGCATTC
>CAYOWR010000161.1:0-2752 GCA_964407725.1 uncultured Methanosarcinales archaeon | reverse complement strand
TTGTTGAAAAATTAAGAGTTGAGATGGCAAAGACCAGAAATGTTAATGACTTAATCAAGATTATTTTATCAACTGACTTGAAAGTATACGGCCAGGAAATCACAAAGCTTATTCCCAGGCTCTTGAGCGATGAAACAAAAATACCGCAAGTAGTTTTGGGGCAGGAAAACGAGTTTAATGCCTTGAGGGATGCCAAAAAAAATTACGAGGAAGAACTCAAATGCAAAGTTGAAGTCGTAGCCGCAGAAAGTTCAAAAGAGCCAAAAGCAAAGCAGGCAATGCCTGGAAAAGCCGCTATCTTGGTTGAATAATCTATTTTTTCTTTAATTTTTCGTAATTGCTGACCAAATCTTCGGAATTATAGCTAAACATATTTCTTATTTTTTCAAACAATGTTCTTGGATGCCTGATTTTTATTCCCTGCAGTTTTTCAATCCAGAATTCTTCCCTTATCTCAACAAAATGGGCTGCTATGACTGAAAGTCCATATAAGGCAATGCCCACCCCAATAAACACGTAAAAAATCGTAAAAATTTTGCCAATATCCGTTTGCGGTGTTATGTCTCCGTAACCAACAGTCGTCATCGTTGCTGCAGAAAAATACAATGCATCTATATATCGGAATCCTTCGATATAATTATAAAAAGTTGCCCCTCCAAATAAAAAAATTAATATCACGACGATGATATAAATAATCCTTCTGTGAAATGCCTTATGCTCTTCTATCTGCAATTTCTCAGCGCTGATTTTCCTCATTTTTTATAATACTTAATCTTTTTTTAGTCACTAGTTTATATTTGTTGCTTAAAATAGACACTGCTTTCTTATGCCTGTAAACAAACCTGTGTATCAGTCTCGATGACCGGAGCAGCACAAAAATCAGTATGAGGGCTGTAATAGCTGCAGTAATCAAATTATAAGCGAACTTTAGCTTCAAGAAGACAATCATAAGGGGCAACACAATTAGAATTAGGAACAAAATAGAAAGCAGGGTCATGCTTTTAAGTATTTTCTTTTCATCTCCTATCTCTTTAGGGTACATTTTTATGAGAAATCTCAAGATATCTTGCCACAAGTCAAGCGAGTTTTTGACAATTTTATACGATGGGTAAGCAATCAGCATTAACGCTAAAATAATTACCAGAATAAAAATAATTTCATTATTAAAAAGCCCAGACAAATAAAAGTAAAAATAATTCCACGCAAAGAAACCTGCTGCAAAAACGACAAAAAGGATAGTAATATTGTTAAATAACGACCGACTTTCAAATCTTACCCTGGCTATGTTTACTTTATCCTTGAGCATTGTCCATGAAATATTATTAAGAAAATTTGAAGTCAATTTCATATCCTCTTTGACACTATTTGGAATAAAATTAAGGGTAAGCTTGTAAAGGTATCCATGATATTTTAGAAGCATAGACATAGCAATTGAGGAAAGAAATATCACTGCAGCTGTAATACTAACCAAATCAATCCCCAGGCCAACAGAACCCGCTTCCTTCGCTATTAACAAGGAGAATTCTCCAACAGAAACCATAGCAATGCCGCTGAATACGGCTTGTTTCCCTGTAAAATTGCTGAACACATAGCTTCCAAAACCGATAGTCAGGAACTTCGAAAAAATATTAACCAGAAACAATACAATCACAATATACATGCCTGTCCAAATAACAGAGAAATTGACTATTGTTCCTATTGAGAAAAAGAACAGCGATGTGAATGTAAGGATAAAAGGATGAATTGCCTTTTCGAATGCCTTGGAATTTGGAAGCGATGCCACAATATTGCCTGCAAGAAACGCTCCTGCAGAAGGGGAAAGATTGAGTAAAAAAGCAATATAACTCATTCCTCCGCATAGACCAAGAGATGTAAATGCTATTGTATCTTCTGTGCTATACCTGACCAGCCAATTAATAATTATCTTTAAGATTCTCTGAAGCAACAGATATGTAACTATCAGAACCGAGAGGGAAATAACAAGGTTCGTGAGCATATTCAATGGTCTTAAGTCAACATTTGTATTTAGCCCTGAAAAAAATGTAAGCGCAAAGACGCCAAATATATCCTCAATAATAAGAATTGCTATAAGCAATGGCATCTCATCTCTTTTATAGAAGCCTTTTTGTTCCAGGATTTTAATGACAATGACCGTGCTTGTTATTGACAAAATTACTCCGAGGTATAGGGAGGTTATTTGGTTGAAGCCTAAAAGAATGGATACGTAATAAGATGTAAGGAACACCGCTCCTAGTTTTAACGCGGCTATTAAAAATACCCTGAAACCAAGATTAAGGAGCCTTTGCATGCTAAATTCTATTCCAACAGTAAATAGCAAAAGAATAGCACCAATTTCTATTGCAGTATTTATAAGGGAAGTATTTTTAATAAGACCTAGATTAGAAGGGCCAATTAGGGCGCCTATCAAGATTAGACCAAGAACTGATGGCTGCCTAAACCTTACAGCTAATACTCCCCCAATTATAGAAAATAATAATATCAATCCAACTTCAGCGATAAGGACCATAATGAGCAACTTAAATTTGAACTATATAAAATTTTTCTAAAAAAACAAAAATAATATAAATAAGAATAAAAAACAATTTCAGGTTTTCTATGGCAAAATATAGAATAGCTGTATTTCCAGGGGATGGTGTAGGCCCAGAATTAATAGGAGAGGGCATCAAAATAATAGATAAAGCTGCAGAGCTGGACAAATTCGAAGTTGAATTTGTAAAATATCCTTATGGTG
>CAYOWR010000160.1:0-2769 GCA_964407725.1 uncultured Methanosarcinales archaeon | reverse complement strand
ACCAAGATATGCGCTGGAAGTCAATAATGTTTCCGCTGGATTAAATGTAAGCAATCTATTGTTTGTAAACCAGACTTTTGTCGGCATCAACACAACATCGTCTAATTATCTGCTGGAAATAGCCAACAGCTCCAGTGCGTTGAATGTCAGTAACGTCTTATTTGTCAACGGAACTTCTGGCAGAGTCGGCATCGGGACGACATCTCCTGTAGGCATAGTAGATATTAGGAAAACAGATGGCTTAGGTACTTATACAGACACTCGTGGCACGGCAGTTAGTACCACCGCCCTACGTTTACTGACCCTTACAGATCCTACTTTTACCACTCCCTTCCAAGTCAATCAATTTGATACCAATGTTAGTCTCACTACTGGCCCTACGAGTGCCAAGAGGATAAATACTGTTAATGCTTTAGGTGCGGTTCCCTCCACCAGCAGTGCAAATTTAACTAACTTAACTTTAGTAGTAATGAATTATGCTGCTTATCATGCGGGCTCAGGCACAGTAGGTACTATGTTTGGTATAAATGGTGCAATAAATAATGCTGGCTCTGGAAGTATACAAGATGCTCAAATGATTGGTGGGACTCTTACAAATGGTGCATCTGCTACAATGACAACAGGAACTGTATTATCTGCAGGAGTTAGTAATTCTGGCACTATAGGAACCTTGTACGGAATCCGTGTAACGAGTCCTTTAGGCAACACAGGAACAATCACTAGTACTTATGGAGTATATGTTGATGATATTACAACTGGGACACAAACAAACACGCCATTCTCATTCTACGCCTCTGATCCTAGTGCTTATAACTACTTCGCAGGCAATGTCGGCATCGGGACGACATCGCCGCAATCATTATTGCATGTCAACAGCACAACAGCCAACGTCTACATCCAATATCCCGTCAACAACACAGCCATAGCCTCGGCAGATTGCGACAACCAGGCAGAAGTTGGCAGGAGCATAGTGGCGTTCAACGGGACCTCCACTTACCTTTACGTCTGTTCTATACAGGATGGAAGCACCATAGGATGGAGGGCGATACCTACAGGAGGGATTGGATAAGTATGCAGAAAAAGCTGACATATGCAGATGCATTGAAGAAGTATGGTGTAGTAGCAACAGCCTTAGACACCTATGCGTGGAGTTCGGTGCTATGAAATACATAAAATCCGTATATATCCTAATTTTTAGCATTGTCATCTCTTCAACAATCGGAATCGCCCAGCCAGTCGAAGAGAAAATACAACCGAAAGACTACCTTTCATTAAGTTTGGAGAGAAATGATTGGAAGCAGACTATCGCTCAAGACTCTATAAAAGAAATTGAAATCTCGAATACCACAGTTGCTATAAGATTTGCCGATAATGGAACAGAATATACTCTTCTTACTTCGAGGGAAAAATACTGCAGTTCCGTTATGTGCTAAGATTCTACAGATTATAGATTCCGAGATTCCGATAGTATTAAAAGCACCGCTTTTCGGAAATAGAGCATGCCGATGATTGATGAAGAGTATGCCCAGAAACTTCAAGAGTCGGTGCAGCAGGACGAGCTGCAGGATTCACAGCAGGTCGAGGGCTTTAGCGAATACGTCAAGATAATACTGGATTCTTCCGACATCATCAAGGATACCAAGGAGAAGCTGTGGGGGTTTCTCAACAACGACGCCAAGCTGACGAAACTCGAGGAGAAGGACATAAGGATGCTGATGGGGCAGTTGGATATAACTTTCGCTTGGCAGATGATGAGCAGGCCAGATTACACTTATTCGTTCAATGACGAGACGATGATCTCGAACGCCAGGGCAAGGTACTTTAAGATGCTGAAGAGGGCGGAAGGCGGCTTTGAAAGGAAGATGGAAGCCTCGCAAATAAAGATAAGCCAGAGCGACCAGACGCAGGACGACAAGAAGAAGAAGGGTTTCATAACTGGCTTCTTCTCGAGGATGTTAGGGAAGGGATGATATGGCCATATATGTACTGGGCGTCCCCCTCAACAGCTGGCCGATGTATTCCCTGCTTATGAACTTCCTGCAGATTGTCTTTGTATTCATGATATTCATAATAGCTGGCGGTCCTCTCATCCAGATGATAAAGTCGAAGCTCTTCGGAAGGACGATGCTCTTCATATTTAGGAAGGACAGGAAGGTGGTGATGCTCGGAGGCAAGTATGAGAGCGGCTCCATAAGGACCGACAAGTATGGCGATTATACCGTCACGCCGCAGACGACCTACATGCTCCCCAACGGCCTGTCGATAGGGGTCGTATACGAGCCTTACGGGGCGACTCTTCCAGAGAACTTCATCAAGTCCGCCGAGGAGCTCAGGTCTTTGGGGAACGAGAGCTACCAGCAGGTTGAAAAGCATCTTCTCAACGAAGCGGCGAACTTCACGGTGCAAGTCGACGCCAAGGATGCGGACGGGAATAATATAAAGGAGACGATGTCGATCATGCCGCAGATGGCGATATACGAGAAGGTGATATCCCAGAAGGACTGGGACGACCTCGACAAGATGGCCGAGATGGACAGGCAGATGGTGAGGAATAAGCTGGTCGACTGGTTGGTCGAGATAAACTTTTTGAAGATGCTCGAGGATAGAAGGCTTGAGCAGATGAGGAACGACAAGAACCCAGAGAATTACAACATATGGCTCGTAGCCCATCAGAGATATACCGCGGCCGTCCACGCGGTAGTCAACTTCTTCAGGTACAACGTAAACCCGCAGACCACAAGGATAGTGATCAATTATAACGTGGCGAAC
>CAYOWR010000159.1:0-2788 GCA_964407725.1 uncultured Methanosarcinales archaeon | reverse complement strand
TCTGTTAATATTTTTTTTATTGTCAAGAATTTCTTTGCCAAATTCTTTTATTATTCTGTCTTTAATTTTTTTATCCGACTTCAATAATTCATGGCCGATTTCATCTGCGTTTATCTTGCTAAAATGATATCTAGAAAAAATTTTTGCCGCAGTTGTCTTTCCTGAACCGATTAAACCTGTAATGCTGAGTATCATTTCTCCACCTTAATCTTCGCCATTATTTGC
Organism: uncultured Methanosarcinales archaeon; assembly: GCA_964407725.1. GTDB lineage: Archaea > Nanobdellota > Nanobdellia > Woesearchaeales > GW2011-AR4. Next base: position 2,563 of record CAYOWR010000159.1, on the reverse strand, counting down.
TCATGCAGCCTTCTTATAAACTCAACTTTGTCTTCTATTTTCATAATGTCTGCATATCCCTGCAATACCAAATTGAATGCAAATGGCGATGGCAAACTAGTATTTATCTCTTTCACTAAAATCTTTTTCTGCTCAATGCCTTCAATCACCTTTTGGGCATTTTCAATGTCCATCAAGTCTTCCAAAACTTCCCTTCTTGCTTCTTTCAAAATGCAGAAATTTTGATCAATTCTCTTAACAGCATTCAATAAAATCATTGAGCTCACCTGCTGCCTTCCAACCCTTTTTTCATGCCCCTTATAGCTTCTCAATATCATCATTGCCCTGGCAGCGCAATGCCTAAATCGTCTTCTTAAGACTTCAGCATATTCAATAGCCATATCCATGACTTTCCTCATCTCTTTTGATTTTATCAAATTGAATGCCTGAATGATGTTGATGCTTTTATCATATCCTATGTAAAAACCATTGTCATTAATGCCGATTTCAACATCCCTATGCTGTGTTCTTGCAATTGCAAACGCAACTGCCCTGCTTAAACAGTCATTGACTCTTCTTCCATAAAGAGCATGAAATATTGCGTATTTTCTTTTTGTTTTCGGATCCATATAATGCTCGACAATAATTCTTGAATGAGACGGTATATCAGCATAATGGAATTGTTCATAGAAATAATCGTAAATTGATTCTGCTGCATTTTTATCAACATAAAGAAAACTATTGATAAAGTCCAAGATTTCCTGCTTTGACTTATTTGCGCAAAACAACTCGTTCATCAATTTCCTGAATCTTCCTATTTCCAAGGCTAAATCAAAGCTCAGTGGCAGCATTTCAGAAAACCAGCTGGGAATTGTAGGCGGTCTGTAAACAGATGCGTTTACATAAGCTACCATTCCTTTAGCATGCATAAACTCGTATTTTTCCCCGCCTAAGACAAAAACATCTCCCTTTTTCAATCTTTCAAGGAATGCCTCGTCAATTGTTCCAATTGCCTGGTCGCCGACTTTGACTATTACATGAGCTTCATCGGGAATTGTGCCTATATTTGTCATATAAATAACTCTGGACATCTTTCCTTTTCTTCCAATTTCTTGAGTTTCTTCATCGTACCATATCTTTGCATAAATATTCCTGTCTTCCAGCGAAGCGTATTTGCCGGATAGATATTCTATAACTTGAATAAAATCCTTGAAATCCAAGTCATGATAGCAATAGCTTTGTTTAATTAGCTTGAATACATCATTCATATTCCATCTTTGCTCTAAAGACATTCCATGAATTTGCTGCGCCAAAACATCAAGGCAGTTTTTCGGGATGTGTATTTTGTCAATTTTCTTTTCTATTGCTGATTTTAGCAGAACAGCGCATTCAACCAAATCATCTCGGTCAAGAACAATTATTCTTGCTTTTACTGTGTCGTGCAGCTTATGGCCAGACCTTCCTGCCCTCTGCAAAAACCTTGCAACTGATTTCGGCGAGCCAAGGCAGATAACTAAGTCAATATATCCAATATCAATGCCCAATTCCAAAGAAGTGCTTGATACAATGACCTTCAATTCCCCTTTTCTCAATCTGTTTTCAATGCTGTGCCTTAGAGTTTTTGACAAGGAGCCATGATGCGCTCCGATATTTTCTGTGTATTTCTTAGGAAATTTTTCCTTCAAGTGATGCACTACCCTTTCAGTTGCAGACCTTGTGTTTGTGAAAATCAATGTTGTCCTGTGGTTTTGAATTAGCTCATCAATTAGGGTATACATTGAATGGTGAATTATTGCGTGTTCTTCATCAACTAAATCTGGAACCGGGCTCAGGACTTTTAAATCCATATTTTTTATAAACTGCACATCCACAATCTTGCAATTTCTAAGCTTTCCATTTTCATATCCAACAACAAATTTTGCAATTTCTTCTAACGGAGCGATTGTCGCGCTCAGGCCAATTCTTGTCATCGAAGGAGAAATTCTATTTAGTCTTTCTACAGACAGTGATAAATGGGTTCCTCTTTTATTTTCAGCTAATGCATGAACTTCATCAGCAATAAACCATTCAACATTTTTCAATAGCTCGCTGAATTTAATTGAAGAAAGCATTATAGCCAGGCTTTCCGGTGTTGTTATCAAAATATGAGGCGGATGCTTGAGCATTTTTGCCCTTTCTGATGTTGAGGTGTCACCTGTCCTGACTGCGACTCTTATGTTTAATTTTTTATTAGCAATCTTTTCCATTTCTTTTAATGGCTCAACCAAATTGACATGTATATCATTGCTTAATGCCTTTAAGGGGCTTACATAAACACAATAAACCCTGTTTTCCAGAATTCCCTTTTCGCTTGAGTCAATTAATTCATTTAAAATTGACAAGAATGCTGTTAATGTCTTTGTTGCACCAGTTGGTGCGCTTACTAATATATTGTTCCTTGAACGAATTTCCATGACACCATATAATTGCGGCAAAGAGAATTCTTTAAATCTTGTAAAGAACCATTTATCTACTATAGGATTCAAAATCTGCCTAATTTGTTCCGGTTTGCAGGGTTTTTCTAGGTATGTTATCATTTGGCTTA
>CAYOWR010000158.1:0-2790 GCA_964407725.1 uncultured Methanosarcinales archaeon | reverse complement strand
AATGTTTACCAGAAAGGCATACACAGAGGACGAAAAGAGCTATGGTTCTGGTGGCGCGCCCAGAAATTCCCAGAAGGAAGGTACAGCAGTTATTTCAAGAATTTTCTTGATATTGACGCGCATATTGTTTATTTGCAAAATGTGGAGATTGTGCACCAGGGCAAGAAGATGACAGCGCAGAACTGCGAAATTGAAATGTTCTTCAGGCCGAGGATAGAATTGGATTATATGCATCAATGGGATAACCACTGGCTTTTAAAATACATCAAGCCAATCTATGAAAAAAGAATAATCCATGATGAGATTGAAAAGAGAGAAAAAGAGCTTTGGCGGGATGCTTACAGGATCCATGCAAAAGTAAAGCAGTTTTTGCAGCTTAGAAACTGGATGGCTGTTCCTGAGCCATTCTTTGCAAGGCAACTTGGATATGAGGAATAATTTTCAAAACCTATTTAAATAAACTTCTTAACCTTAAACTAATTTAAATGCCTCCGTAGCATAGTAGCTATTGCGGCAGAGCAAAGCCGAAACTTGTAGCTACGTGCAAGCCATCTGCAGGTTAAATTACCGGATTGAGGTCGGGGGTGCAATTCCCCTCGGAGGCTTATTAACAAAAATGACAGGACTTGAATTGGCATTAGCATTGGCAATTGGAGCTAATGCAGGACAAACATGTGATATTAGGACAATTGCACAAAAACTTAGTGAGGCACCCGTAATATCAAATTTATCCGGGCTTGAAACGCACAAAATTGTAATAACAGGGACAAATAAGGAATCTATTGTATTATTGCTTGAAGTGGAAGGCAAAAAGGTCAAATTCATTGCCTACAGAAGATTTGGAAAAGCACCGATTAAAGTGTTTGGTGTTGAAACCCCCCCATCAGATGATGTGGATAGATTGAGAAGCTATGCAGAAAGAACGTTCGTGGGTTATGAGTATTCTGGGCTTCTAGAAAGGGATCGGGTAGAACCGGCAGTTCCTATAGTGGATGACCGAACTTTGAAAGGATATATAAAAGAAGGATGTAATTTTTTAACAGGAGAAAATGACAGAAATTGAAAAACAATACAACGAACTGAAAAAGAAATACAAGCTTCCAGAATTCAAGGATATAGACTTTGAGCTGGAAATAAGTGACTTGGAGGAAACAAACTTCCTTATCAGAGCCATAATTAGGAGAATTGCAGAAAAACTTGATTTTTACGCAACTTTGCTCGAAGAGGTAATGCAGCCAGATGCCTCAAATTTGTATGCGATGCACGAAACAAGATTTTTTGACGAGCATGAAAAGAAAAGAATGTATGAGGTTTATACTAGGTTGATGAACCTAAATAGACAGACTGTCGAATTTTCTTTGGAGCAAAATGAAAAAAATGGTGCTGATTTCATCAATAATTTTTTAAATGAGTGGAAAGAGCTTAAAGCTGAACTGCTTAAATTTGTGAAAAAGATGAAAGAATCTTGGAGAGCAGAGGCAGATATAAAAGAGGACTTAGGTTATTTAGGCTAAGATGCAACTAATTATTTTTGGTCCGCCGGGTGTTGGGAAAGGAACTTTATCAGATTTGCTTGCTGAAAAATACCAGGTTCCGCATATTTCCACGGGAGATATTTTCAGGGCAGAGATTAACAGCGGAAATAGCGAGCTTAAGCAATATGTGGAGAAGGGCTTGCTTGTTCCTGATATGGTTGTTAATAAAGTGATTGAGAAAGGATTAAAGCAGGAAAACTGCAAAAATGGCTTTATATTAGATGGCTATCCAAGAACAATAGAACAAGCAGAATTTCTTGAGAATGCAATGTGGAAAATGAATAAAAAACTTGATTTTATAATTAATTTAGTCGCTTCAGAAGTGACAATAATAGAGAGGCTGACTCAAAGAAGACAGTGCAGTAAGTGCGGAACACTTTTCAATCTTGTTACAATGAAGCCAAAGAAGAAAGATGTTTGTGACAAATGCGACTCTGCTTTAATACAGAGAAAAGATGACGAGCCAGAAACTGTCAGGAAAAGAATACAAGTGTATAGCGAGCAAACATCTCCTTTAATTGAATATTACAAGGAGAAAAAAATACTTACTGATGTTGATGCCTCAAAAAAGCCAAAGGAGATATTTAATGAAGTTGTAAAGATTATTGGGAACAATAAGACTAATGGAAAATGAAATCTATCAAAGTCGTTGCATAGCAGCTCTTTGGCAGGGTAAAATTTATTTTTATTTTTTTCATATTTTCCTTTAATTCGTCATTGTTAATATCTAAAATTTTTAGACCTTTCAATTCAAAAAATAAATCTCTATGACTGCCTTCAGATGTCAGCTCAGGCATCTGGCTTATTATGAAATCTCTGGGATTAATTTTTTCTTCGTCTATAATTTTTTTAAAAATATTTTTTAATTGCTGGTTTTTTATTGAATTTATTTCGAAATTGAATCCGATTATTGGAATTTTTTGGTTTTTTGTTTTTAAATTTTTGTTATTTTTTATGTATTCTTTAACAATTTTGTTGAACAAGAATGACTGGTAAGAATGCACAAACAACTTTCTTGTTTTTAATGGAATTAATCTTAATGCACCGATAAAATCATTTTTATTATTTTTTAGGTATTCTTTAATTTTATCTTCAATAACTCCTTTACTCTCTAAAATCAATTCAATCGCTTTCCTAAAATCTTTTTTTATTATTGATTTCCCAACCAAATGATTGTTTTTGCTGAATCTTTGAGGGCCGAAAAGATTTGGAACAAGAAATTTTTTATTTTCACAATTTTTTATTTTTTTAACCT
>CAYOWR010000157.1:0-2826 GCA_964407725.1 uncultured Methanosarcinales archaeon | reverse complement strand
TTTCACTAGCGACAGTCGGAGCTGTAGTAACCGGTGCCTTGGCACATCCTGCTAAAAATATCGCTACCATTAGAGCGAGAACGCCTGTAAGTAAAACTTTGTTATTCATCTCTTACCACCTCTTCTTTGTTCCTTCGAGCCGCATGTACATTTGTTGTCTTTGCAAAGGAGTGTATCACCACCTACAACTGCTGGACATGCCAACTCAAGCTTATCACAATCAGTATCAATAGTACATTCTCTCGATTTAATTTCCTTTGACTTATTTTTCAATTCTTTTATCTCTTCCCTTTTCTTCTCAACCTCCTGCTTGATTTCAGTTACTGATTTTTTGACTTCCCTTAATGTTTCCCATCTAACAGACTTGATTGCGTCTTTCACGTCTTTTAGCTCATCCCGCATGTCTTTCAAGCTTTCTTTTAAAATTTTGAGAGAATCTCTGAGCTCCTCAATGCTAGTTACATTAGCTTTAATCTGTTTGGCTTGGTCTGAAATAGCAGTGGCGTTAGCTATCAGGTCATTGATTCTTTGCTGAACTTGCAAACATTTTGTTGTTACAATTGTTACGTTAAATCGGGTAGCTTTCTCTGCGATCGCATCGCATTCTGGTATAAATCTCTGGGAATGATTTACAAAATTGTCCAAATCTCTAACAATCGCGTCTAGTTCCTTGTCGAGCTTATCCTTATTCAAGGCTATAATTGTTTGTGCATGTTTCTTGACAGTTTCGTTCTTTTCAGGATCCTTTACTGCCACGCCTGCTACATATGGTATGACAGAACGCCTTTCGGAAGCTGGTATCCACAAGCTGGTGGCCTCTTGTGCTGTAGGTATTTTGCATTTTAACGTGAACGAGCCGTCAGATGTTGTCGTGGTTTTGTTGGTATCGCATACGATAACTCTTTTAGGTGCTACCACTGCCGCACGATAGTCGAATTTTGTTGCCGTTCCGTTATCGAATGCTATCTTTCCTGCTAGAGTTATGTTATCGCCCATGAAAACTTTGGTCTTGTCTAGCGATAGTGTGATGTTTAGTGCAAATGCTGGTGTAATGAAAACTAAGAAGCTTAACGCACCTATCAGTAAGAGAAGTCTCATTGTTTTAAATGTTTTTTTGGTGCATATAAACTTTGGGTAGTACAATAGAGATACAAAATACTAGCCAGTTTACACTCACGCCAGAAACTACTCCTAATTATTAGATTCACTCTCTGTGAAGTCTATATTTAAATTTCAACATTTCATTATAAATATGGTGCAAACTATAACGGTCTATAGTTATCGAAATCCAACAAGTCCGCACACTCCAAAGTTAACTGATGCAGGCTTCGATAGATTGTATATACGGTATCGTCGTTATCTTGTTAATACTTTAGTGAAATATCATGCCACTCCCGAGATTGCGGAAGAATGTGTACAAGACGCTTTTACGGCTTTATGGAAAAGAAGAAGTGACATACGAACTGACGATAGCGGTAGTATGATAAGATGGCTAATGAAATCATCTTACCGCAATTTTCTTAAAGCAAATAGAAGAGATCCACCCGTAAGCGATGTTGAACACTTTGATCAACGCGATCCATACGACCCCTATAAAATAGGGTTTAATCCAGAATCATTAATTGCATATGCTGCATCTGGACTTCCAAAAAAAGATAGAATGTTATTGAACTGTTTTCTATCTAAAAAATCTTATGATAATATATCTACAGAATTAGGTATACCAAAAGGAAGTATTGGTCCAACAAGACAACGTTTATTAAGACGAATGCGAGAACGATTAGAAGGACGGGGCCTCACACGAGGTGTTGTCATGGATGCAATATAAGTTGAATCACCGGCTATGATATTCACGAAACTCTTTTCTTGATGTTTTTCAACAATCCTAGATAGGTTCCGTCCAAAAGGTATGTTCGCATATCATCTAATCTCATGGCTTTGCTTGTCAATAATGGACCAGACAAATCTTCTTTTGCAATCACATTCAAGCTTCCAATCAGGGAATTGAAAGATGGAAGAACTATTATGTTCAACTTTCCTGTGGAATTTATTTTATATTTCTTCTTGATCACTGCTGGGTTTATTTTACCTTTTAACCACACCTGTTGCCTGTTGCGGTAGCCTAGTTTGTCTTCGAATTGCACCGAGGGCTGTATGTGCCCCATGAAAAGATAGTTGCATTGCATCAGGCTCTTTGAAGGCCATGCATGACCGTGGAAGAAACCATATTTACCGATTTTGAATCCTTTGCTACCGTACAGCTTGACACCTGAAGGAATTAACATCTGCAAGTTATCATCATGATTGCCAGAGCAGATTTCTACGTTGACTTTTGTTGATAGGTATCCTAAAAATTTTGGTATATCTCTTAACTCTTGCATTGACGCTCCAGGAACTTTGTGCTTAACATCACCAAGGATTACTAAAATTTTGGCTCTAGTCAAATCAATTAACTTATCAAGAACTTCTTTAAACTTTTCAATTTGTTTGTGAATCCTTATGCCTGACTTTGATAAATCTGTTTCGACTCCGATGTGGGTATCGGTTATTATTAAAATCTTCTTGGCTGGAATGAATGCAACAGGGTAATCGGTTAACAGCTTGATGGACATACTTTTATCTTTTAATAGCCAACTTAAAAACTATGCAGGAAATAGGAACTGTTATATCATCTGAGCTTGGCCCTAGCAGCCAAGAGTTTTGGTTCGTTGTAAACGATAGCAAAGGTGTCCCAGTTAGAAAAGGTCAATTTGTCCAATTGGACACGTCAGATGGTTTATTAGTTGCACGTGTGGATGAAGTAATCAAAACGAATAGATATTACAC
>CAYOWR010000156.1:754-2845 GCA_964407725.1 uncultured Methanosarcinales archaeon | reverse complement strand
CCAAATACTAGCCTAAAAGACGACCTCTCTTCCATAGTAATATACCAATATAAGAGTTTATTTATATATTTTTCTCTCCTTAAACATCCACAGTATAGAACAAAGCAATAAAAATAAGAGATTTTTAAAGCTCCGCGTGGACTTAAAGAAAATTATTCTAAGAAAGCTTTACAGACACAGAATTATCGGAGGAAAACACACCGCCATAGAAAACCTAACAAAGGGCCTGCCAAGGCATCTGGCGGGTGAAGCAAAAAATATAGCCAAAGAATTAGTAAAAGAGGGTCTGCTTTTAACCAAACCCACATCTTATGGATTACAAGTCAGCCTAAACCCGCAAAAGCTGGATGAAATCACAAAGATTACTAATGAATAGAAAAGCTAAAAGAACCTTATTTAGTTCAACAAAACTAAAAAACTGATTCTAAAGGCTCTCCTTTTCTAAGAAGGTAAAGAGAGGTCCGTGCTTCGTACATATAGTCTGCTTTGCAGAAACTTATTTTTAGAAAGGAGGAGTTTTTAGTCCTGCGGATATCTACACTTTTACTTCGTAGAAGAAATCTATATCCGTAAGGGGGCGAGAAAACATAGTAAATATTATATATAGAACAACTTAACTATTCTAGACAATGAATAAAGAAATTGTGATAATTAATAAAAATGTAAGTGAAGCAGATAGAGCAATAGAGTTTTTTTCAGATAAAGATAGGATATTCTTTACTTCTCAAAATGATAAAGAATTATTGAAAAATCTAAAAAGCAAGATAGAAGAAGGACATAACTCATTCATTATTTGCGGAGGGGATGGGACAGTTAATAATTTCATAAATGCGTATATGAAACTGGATAATAAATTGAGAAAAACGCTAAAAATTGGAATACTTCCTTGCGGAAGAGCAAACGACTTAGCCAGAAAATTACAAATTCCATTTAGATTAGATGTTGCATATGAGATTATTAAAAATAACAGAACAAAACCAATTGATATTATTCAGGTAAATACTAAATATTTCATAACTGGTGGAGGATTTGGGCTACCTGTCGAGGTTATACAAGATGTTAATAAACATTCTAAAAAAATCTCAAACAAATTATTGAGAGATCTTATATATTACATCTCGGTATTAAAAAAAGTTTTTATCAAATATTCTGGGGTAAAAGTCAAAGACATAAAAGGTAATTTAATGTTTTTTGTCATTGGAAATCAACATTTTATTGGAAAAAGATTTGTTTTAACTCCCAATTCAATAAATGATGATGGCTTTTTTGAATTATGCCATATACGCAAACCTAAAAACGCAATATCTAGCTTTTTAGTTGTCCAAAAAGTGATTAAGGGAAAGCATATCGACTTAAAAGATTGTGTGACTAAGAGAACAAAATCTCTAAAAATTCGGCTGGAGCAGAAAAACTGGTTCATGGCGGACGGCGAATTGCTTGAGTTAAATGATGAGTTTGAATTTAAGATTATTCCAAAAGCAATAAATGTGTATTACTGATTCTTTTCCTCTACAATAAAATCAGAGTAAAAGAAGACTCTATCTTTATTAAACAATTCTCTGGATTTTTTTAAATTTCTTACTATACTATTTGGATAATGATCCTTTCTTTCAACAAGATTATTCCAGTAGCATATTTTTGTGCCTTTTTGTGATTTTTTTGAGATTAAAGAAATTATCTTCTCATAGGTTTTTTGAGTATCTTTTTCAAAAATATCTGAAAGATTATATTTGTTAATATTTTCTTTTGAAGATTCTAAAAAATTCAACAGGTCCTTATTAATAAAACTAATTTTTTCTATGCTTTTCTTTAATTTTAGGTAATTTTTCTGGTCTAAATAAGGATGCCCCTTAAAAGGTATTGGGATTAAGCCTGTTAAAATCATGTGCATAAAGTAATTGTCCCCAACTGGAATTTTTGTTATCCCTCTTTTTGCGTTATTATAAAAATGTAGAGCAATATTCTGAATTTTATTTTGCTCAAAATACTTTTTATCTCTCCCAAATAATTGCATTATTGTTTTTGAGAAAAATATTCTGAAAAGCAGCTTCCATTTAAAGTTATTCCAATATCTTGAATAGAATATATTTT
>CAYOWR010000156.1:0-731 GCA_964407725.1 uncultured Methanosarcinales archaeon | reverse complement strand
AGCCATATTATGTAAAGAAAGATATTGCTTTATTTTCTCTTGAAAAAGAACTAACCTTAATATATATTTTCTGAACAGTCTAAGGTAGGATTCAAACTTACCGCAATTAATTATTCCTTCATTGATATATTTGATATTTTTATTCCAAAATTTAATCTCTCTTTCAGTTAGATATTTTTTACACTTATAAAAAAATTCCAATCTCCTTTTACAATTTCTTAGTCCAATAAACCCAATAAACCCATCAAAATCTAACTCTCTTATTGCAGCAATTTTCAACTTAACCAAATAAATCTGATAAATATTGCTGTCAATCGCAATCAGTTTTCTTGGGTTTTTAAGTAATATAGCAAAGAGATTTTCTCCTCCCGAGGCAATTGACAAAACAACATCTTTACTAGAAATATCTAAAGCAGATAATACTAGTTTTGGGTCTTCCCAACACATACTGTAATTGACTAGTCTTTTAACCATTATTTATAAAGAATAGAACAATTTATATATAAAACTCATGTTTTGAGTATATAAACAATGGCTATATTTATTACAGGTTCAACAGGACTATTGGGTAGTCATTTAGTAAATGAACTCAGCAAAATTAAGGGAATTAATAGAATATACGCCCTAGTTAGAGATACAGAATTAACTCAGCAATTCATTCATGAAAAGGTCTTTTCAATAAAGGGAGATATAACTTTATCAAATCTTGGATTAAGTACTGATGACATCAA
>CAYOWR010000155.1:433-2855 GCA_964407725.1 uncultured Methanosarcinales archaeon | reverse complement strand
GAGGCAATCGCTTAATTCTGTTCGTCGATAAAAAAAGTGTTTCTAGTCGCCAAAATGCTTGCAAAGCATAATAACCTTTAAGTTTATCCTCGATTGATTATCTTTTTGAGGGGTGTTTTTATGCAAATTTCTACAGAATTCATGCATTTAAAAAGGTTTATGAAGTCTTTTGATTGGCTTCCCATAACTGAAATTTTGGGAAAGTCGAGATTTTCTCGTCTAGGAAGAAAAAAAAGTTTCTCAGATATTAGTTTATTCAAGGCTTTTTTGTTAAAATCGTATCTCTTTATTGATGACAACACAGTATTGGTGAAAAGGCTGCACGAGAATCCGGCCTATCTTGATTTTTGCACCTTAAGAAAAGTGCCAAGTCATGATGTTTTGAGCAAATTTGAAAGGAAATATGCACATAAGTTTGTGAGAATCTTTGATTTTATCGACGATTTATTGGAAAGGTATCATGCTTTTGAGCAGGATGACTCCAGTTTTGATGGCACCGATATTCCTGTCCCTTTTAAGAGTAAACAATCCCCTCACCGTTATCACTTTGGTGCGAAAAGCAGCAAAAAAAAGTTTCACGGCTTTTGGCTGATGATCTTAGCATCAGTAAAGCATCAAATACCAAGAAGATTTATCGTCGGATATGCAAGGGAAGGACAAATTAATCTTGCCAAAGAATTGTTTAATCAAAAACAAATTGACAGCAGCAAAAACAACATCTTCATTATCATGGATGGGATTTTCGATTTTGAAGCGATGCATGAACTAATAATTTTTCAACAACAAAAAATTCCCATTATTGGATACAACAAAAGGCGTTCCGGCATAGAAGAAAGAGCCGATTTACCGACGACAGACTGGCATTTCAGAATCAACCCAGCTTACAAAAATAATGGGTTCATCAATGAAGAGTTTAAAAAAAGAACCAGTGTAGAACGAGTCAACAGTTACTCCAAATTATACACACAAATTTGCCTAATACAAAACAAAATTAAGAAAAGTCAGACGATAAAAAAGACCATTGTAGAAAACATAATAGTCTTTTCTTTTATGCTAGAACAATTCAAACTACTAACAAAAATCCAAACAAAACAAGCCCAACAGACGATAAACCATTACACCTGTTGAATTTAGCAATTGCCTCTATTTATTTAAACTTTATTTCTCATTAAAAAGTAACAACCGTTGAGTTCTCCGGAAAAGTTCAAAAACAGACCATTATCCCAGGTAAAATGTCCATGTGAGGCAACAAAAAACCCATCCTGCATATTTATAAACCATCCTGCACTTTCAAAGAGCATGACAAAGGCTCTGTATGCAGGCAGTTTTGACCCTTTGACAAAGGGGCATCTGTGGATGATTCAGCAAGGATCTATCCAGTTTTCAGAGCTTCATGTTGCAGTCGGGACACACCCCAAAAAACAATACACGTTTCCCTTAGATGATCGAGTCGCTGTGCTTAAAAAGGCAGCCAAAGATTTCTCTAATGTAAGCATTGGTGTTTTTGACAAAGAATACCTAGTCAGGTATGCCGAATCAATAGGGGCAGATCTTCTTTTCCGTGGCCTTAGGAATCCTTCAGATTATGAGGCAGAGAGAGTAATGAGGTATGTGAACAGCGACCTCAATCCAAGGATTCAAACAATCTTTATGATGCCACCAAGGGAATTAATAGAGATAAGCTCAAGCTTTGTTAAAAATTTAGGTGGCTATAATGGCTGGGAAAGAGCAATTGAGGGGTATGTGCCTCGATATGTGTACCAGCAGATGCTCCTCAAATTTCAGGGCTTCAAAAAAAGGTGGATGGATCTTTGCCAAAGGATCGGGTTTCATGGTGAAGAGGAATACCCAGAATTAATGAAGAAGTATGGTGAAGAGCATCGCACCCACCATAACCTTGTCCACATTGCCCATATGCTCCATGAATTTGACGGGATCAGGCAATTATTAAAAGCACCAGACCAAGTTGAAATGGCCATTTGGTGGCATGATGCTGAATATGATCCTAAAAAAGATGATAATGAAGCGACTAGTGCGAGGATGGCAGGGCAACGACTAAAGGAAAAAGGTGTGCAGCCAGGATTTATTGATGGAGTTGTAAGAAAAATACTTTTCACACAGCACACAGATGTGCCTAATGACGCTGATACCTGTTTTCTTGTCGATCTTGATTTGGCCATTCTCGGGGCTAAAAGGGAAATATTTGAGAGATACAATCATGATATCCGGGAGGAATATAGCAATGTAGCCGACCCTGATTACAAAAAAGAACGTAAAGAAGTGCTCAAAGGGTTTCTCAGGAGAGAAGCCATATATTTAACCAGCAATTTCGCAAAATACGAAAAACAAGCGCGAAGAAATCTAAGGAGAGCAATCAGGGCGCTTGGAACGAAAGATTAATGATCAATATTTCTTTTTGATT
>CAYOWR010000155.1:0-423 GCA_964407725.1 uncultured Methanosarcinales archaeon | reverse complement strand
CACAACTCTGGTGAATTAACCCAAAACGAGCTTGTGCGTAAATCAGGGTTGTCCAAGGTGAAAGTTCACAGGATCATTAAAAAGCTTGAGGATCTTAAGATTGTAAAAAAATATCCTTACGGAATAACGAACAAAATCAAGCTTGAGAAAATACTGATGGAGGAATAAACTCACTCTTTCTTAAACACACTCACCCCATGATAACGATTAAAAAAGCTGGTGCCTATTCCTATCGCGGTAACCGTAGTGTGCACAGGCACAATGTCTCTTTGCTTTAACATTTCGAGAACCTTGGCATATCTTGGTACATCATCTTCATCAAGTAGGGTGACAACCAATCCCCCGGCTGCAGTCCACTGCAATGCTGTGCTGATGGTCCTGCTCCAATCTTCTTGATAAATCTGTTCAGGATTCCTGATGTAG
>CAYOWR010000154.1:0-2867 GCA_964407725.1 uncultured Methanosarcinales archaeon | reverse complement strand
CGGTAAAAATATTGAAGTAATGGCCAGTGGCTCAAGCGGATTTGGCATAGGCGGAATGAAAACAAAGATACAGGCTGCAAAAACAGCAACAACAGCAGGAACTACTGTTGTAATTGCAAATGGCAGAAAAAATAATATATTGATTGAGATAATAAACAATAAAGAGGCTGGAACTATATTCTATCCAAAAAAGAAATAATTTAAATATTGTCAAAAAAAGAGGTGTATTATGGAAATTAAACTGTGGAAAAAGCCGAAGAATTGCACTATTGTCGAGGGATTTCCGGGATTTGGGCTTGTTGGGACAATTGCATCTGAATTTCTTATTGAGCACCTGCAAACAGAGCAGATTGGCAAGATAATCTTTAATGACATGCCTGCGATGGTAGCAATTCATGAGAACAAAATTGTTGAGCCATTAGGAATATTTTATAACCAAAAAAATAATCTTGTAATTTTACATGCTATAACAGCAGCTACCCATTACGAATGGGATATGGCAAGCACAGTCGCGAAGCTGGCCTCTGATTTACAAGCTAAAGAGATCATAAGCTTAGAAGGTGTGGGCTCTGGGGCAGAAAGCGAGGGCTCAAGGGTTTTTTATTATTCAAACAACGATAAAAATGCAAAAGTCTTTGAAAAAGCTGGAATAGAACCATTGAAAGAGGGTATTATTATAGGTGTAACTGGCGCTATTCTGCTGAGGGTAGAAAAAATACCTATTAGCTGCCTGTTTGCAGAAACACATTCAAATCTGCCAGACAGCAAGGCGTCTGCCAAGCTGATAGAAGCGCTTGACAAGTATCTTGGAATGGAGCTGGATTACAAGCCACTGCTTGAGCAGGCCCAAAAGTTTGAAGAAAAATTGAAAACGATACTACAAAAGAGCCAGGAAGCCCAAGAAATATCTGACAAAAAGAAATTGAGTTATTTGGGGTAAAAGATTTACATAGCAATCTCATAGATCATATCTTAATGTGCTTTTTCTTTTCTTCTTTTATTTCAACTTTTCCATTTCTGCCTTCACTTATGCACTTGAAACATTGTTCCTTGTACTCGCTAGAATATTTCTCTGGTGCTTTCCAGCATTTTCTCTTGCAAAATCATAATTGTCGTCGACGTTTCTTGTAAAATAATTAATTCTAGAATTTGAAGTGCTGCCATAAAAGCTTACTACCATGTCTTCTAAACCACTTAAATAGTACATTTTACCTTTAGTCTCACTTTATAGATACTTATTTAAATTTATATGCTTATTGGTGAGAACTTAGAACGTCTAAAAAGGCAGAATTTTTTCTTTATAATGCTTAAAAACTTAAGATACATATTAAACTTCATAGTGCCTAATTCTTGTTATACCTCACTTTTCAACTTTAACACTCAATTTGATTAGTTTCAAGATAGGTTGTAAATCTGGAATGCCTTTTTTCTACACATAAGCCAGCCCAAAAACACAAAAAAGCAGGAATTGTCTAAACTTATGGGTTTTACTCATAGGATCTTTATTTGCTAAATATTTATTTCATACGTAGATTATATCTCTTTATAATAGCTGTAATATTTTAGATCTTTTTCTATTTAAGATTAATACTCTTTTTCACTCTCTAAACTCTCACTTTTTACGAGTCAACTTCACTTTTTACATTTAATTTTCTATATGGTAAATTAATTTATGAGTAAAATATATAGTTTAAAACATATGATAAAATAAATGTTTAACTATATATTAATTTAAAAAAATATGTTGATTTATATTTATTGTATTATATTGTATAAAATATATTTATTAAAAATTATATTATTAATAATATTAATCAAACTAAATTCTATGATTAATACCTAAATATTTTAAGAAATTTTAATTTAAAAATTTAGCAAAATAATTAAATTCTTTAAAAAATCTGATTGAAAAATGAAAAAAATTTTCTCAAAATTTCTAATAATTTTCCTATTGATTTTTCTAGTGAGTTGTACAAAAAATTTTGACAAAAATTCAAATCAAATACTAATTGACAATAGTCAAAAGTTAATTAAAATAAATATTGAGATTGCCGACGACAGAGATGAGATAACTAAAGGTCTGATGTTCAGGGAAAAGCTAGATGAAAATTCAGGTATGCTTTTCATTTTTCAAAATGAAGACTACCATACTTTTTGGATGAAAAATACATTAATTCCTTTGGACATAATTTTCATTGACAAAAATTTCAAAATTGTTGATATAAAACAAGCTGTGCCTTGCGAAGATCAATGTAGTACGTACAGATCAGCAAAACCTGTAAAATATGTTTTGGAAGTAAATGCCGGCTTTACAGAAAAAAATAACATAAAAGTAGACGACAAAGTAGTCTTAAATCAATAAATATTTAAACTACCTATTGAACAGAAAACCAAAAATGGCAGAATTAAAGTGCAAGAAATGCAATGAAAACATGCACAAGAAAGGAATAATGCAAAGTGGCAACTCAAAATATGAGGTTTATCGCTGCAATGAATGCGGCCATGAGGAAATGAAGGCAATTGGAGTAAACCCAAGCTATCATCGATAAAATCATTGAAAATGCTCAATTTTCATTAAAATAGGCTACTTCTCGGCTATAAATTAAGCAAAAGTTGAGGGTTTTGATAAAATATTCGTATAAGATGCATTAGGCGAACATTTTTTGTGCCTTTATATTAAAATTGACTTTTACCAAAGTCAGAATAACCAACGGATAAGGGGGTTTGAGAGATTTATTTCAATAAAACGTGAGAAACACTAACTTTTTGTGCTTTAAGTGGGATTATTTATCAAGAACTTGATGTTTTTCATTGAATTGCACTTTTGCCATTAACGAAAACAAAAAAATCAATAGACCCGCCGTCAC
>CAYOWR010000153.1:0-2884 GCA_964407725.1 uncultured Methanosarcinales archaeon | reverse complement strand
GGCATTGCCGCCATGCCATGCGTTTTTCCAGTTTTTTGCGGCAGACGGAAAACTTTCATTGCAGATGTACCAGCGCTCATGCGACATGTTTCTTGGAGTCCCGTTCAACATCGCCTCATATTCTTTATTGCTCCATATGATAGCGCAAATAACAGGCTTAAAGCCGTTTGAGTTTGTGCACACACTTGGGGACGCGCACATCTACCACAGCCATTTCGGGCAGGCAAGCGAGCAGCTGTCAAGAAAGCCGCTTCCGCTTCCGAAGCTTTGGCTGAATCCGGAAATAAAAAACATTGATGATTTCACAATGGGTGACATAAAGCTGGAAGGCTATGAGTTTCACCCGCCCATAAAGGCAGAGATGGCTGTTTGAGAATATTTGATAAGATTATTTTTGAGAATAATAAAAAATAAAAATTGCAATTAACTTTAATGCCGAATAAAAATTCTGAAATTGTAAGGAAAGGCTATAACAAAATTGCCGGAAAATACAGCAAGCAAAGGAAAAGATACCAAAGCAAGACTTTGCTGCTGAAGTTTCTGAAATATATCAAGAAAAACTCCAAAGTCCTGGATTTAGGATGCGGTGCGGGCATTCCTGTTTCCAAATTTCTTGCCGATGATGGATGCAAAGTTGTCGGAATTGACTTTTCTGACGGAATGCTTAATCTTGCAAGAAAAAATGTGCCTGCAGCCAGGTTCGTAAAGAAAGATATAACAAAAATAAAATTCAAAGAAGATTATTTTGACGGGGCAGTATCTTTCTACGCGATAATCCATATTCCGCGTGAATACCATCTGAAAATTTATAGAAACCTGCATAAAATGCTGAAGCCCGGCGGAGTTTTATTTGCTAATGCAAGCGGCACAAGCACATGGGAGGAAACTGCAGAAGATTATATGGGTGTTCCTATGTTCTGGAGTTTCTATCATCCAAAAATAACATTAAAACTTATAAGAAAGGCTGGTTTTCAGGTAATCTGGAGCAAAATATTAAGAATAGGTCATGAAACCCAATTTTGGGTATTGGCAAAGAACAAGAAATAAAATCAAAAAAATGATAATATCATTAATAGTGGCAATGGATGAAAACAGGGTTATTGGGTATAAAAATAAACTGCCGTGGAACCTGCCTTCTGAATTGAATTATTTCAGGGAAACGACAAAGGGAAAGCCAGTGATAATGGGCAGGAAAACCCACGAGTCAATAGGAAGGCCGATGCCCGGAAGATTAAACATAATAATAACAAGGGATAAAAATTACAAGGCAGATAATTGTGCTGTTGTCCACAGCAGGGAAGATGCTGTAAACGCAGCAAAAGCCAGCGATGAGGCAATGGTGATTGGGGGCGCTGAAATCTACAGGCTGTTTTTGCCCGCAGCAGACCGGCTTTATGTTACCAAAGTCCACGGCAAATTCAGAGGAGACACTTACTTTCCTGAATTTAATGAAAATGAATGGGTTAAAGCAAAGGAAAAAAATTTTGAAAAAGACAGTGAAAACAAGTACAGCTACACCATAATGGTCTTAGAAAGAAAAACTTAATTTTGTTTGAACATGCCTTCTCCTGCTTTTTTCTTCCCAAACCCCAGCTTAAGCCTGTTCAGTATGGGGACAAGAATATTCCCGGCTGCCAGCGCCAAAGGCAAATCGTGCTTAGGGATGTAGGCATGGAATAAAATAAGGAGCACGGCAACTGAAACTCCGTAAATAATCCTCTGCTTTTTTCCGATTGGATGGGTATTCGGCTCAATCAGCATGTACATAGAGAAAAAATATAAGATTCCGCCGCTGATAACCTCCAGATAAATGTCATTAAAGCTGCTTCCTTTTGACAGTTCAATAACTGAATTGATTATGTAGTAGCCTGCCAAAAAGCTTAATGCCAAATCAAGCCTTTTCATGCGCCATATTATGAAAATGCCGAAAGCCAAAACCAAAATCAAAGGCGATGAAATCCACCATGTGTGCGCTGCTCCAAAAAGAGCTGATACAAAAAGGACGCCGAAATTTGCAGGGTTGAATATATGCTTTTGCTGTATTTTTATTAAATGCTTGGACAACACCGCGATTATTCCCGCTAAGGCATAGACATGCCACTGCAGGCCCTGGGTCAGTAATCCCCCGATGAACAAGCCTGAAATCAGGGCGCTCTGCGGAAACATCCATGTTTTTGATTTAAGATATTCAATAAGCAATTCCAATGATGATGCTGCCGCAGCTGCAATCAATACAGGCAAAATGGCTTTAACGCCGAAGCCGTAGAAAAGCGCGCCGGCCAGATTCAAAACTACAAGGAAAAAAATCATGTACTGGTATATTGTAAATTTATAGATTAAAGATTTAATTTCCACAAAAGCACCTTTTTGCCTGATTTATTTTTGATATTTATTGCCTGATTCTTTCATTTCTTTCTTGCCCTTTGGCTTCCGCCTGTTTTGTAAACTGAATAGCTTCCTTTTGCTTTCTGGCTTGCCCTTTGCTCGGGATAAACCTCGTAAATTCTGCCTTCATCAAAGCCGCAGCTTTTGCATTTGGCTGCTTTTATGCCTGAGTAATTATAGATTTTTATGCTTGCAGAGCCGCATTTCGGGCATTTGTCCATTATCGATCAAAATATTTTGCAGTTTATAAAATTTATCAGTTTTAAAATAATTAAATTTTTATATCTGCTCAAATTGTCAAAAATATGAAAAAAATACTTCTTTTAGGCTCCGTGGAATTAGGCAAGGAATTTGTAATCTCAGTCAAAAGGCTCGGGCATTATGTTGTTGCTGCCGACTCCTACAATAATGCGCCTGCAATGCAGGTTGCTGACGAAAGGGAAATCATAAGCATGCTTGACGGCAAGGAGCTTGACAGGATAGTTTCAAAGCACAACCC
>CAYOWR010000152.1:0-2905 GCA_964407725.1 uncultured Methanosarcinales archaeon | reverse complement strand
TCCACAAAAAAGTCTTTCAGAAACTGAATGTAAAGATTCCAATTCATTTTCACAAAGCGCTCCCAACCATCAATACAACAAAAATACCTGCGGTATTCAGCACATAAGAGATAACAGAAAACACCTTAGCCGAGATAGATTTTGAGGCTGCCAGCATTGTGACTCCAATTTCGTCAGGCAAAGGAGATGCAATTATGAATCCTGCAACCACCGGCAAGAGGTATCTTTTGAGAAAGCTTGGGGTTTTATGGTTAGCGTATACGATTAATTTTTCTCTGTATAGTTTTTTGACTTCATCATTAAAAGAGTACCTTATGAAATTAAATATGAACAAATCTCCAAGCAAAGCGCCCAAGCCGCCAATCAAGCCTGCCAGTAGGATGTTTTGTTCTTTTGCAAGAATTAGAAAAATTGCAGTTGCAGGAGCTGCTGTGAACCCATAAGTAAACAATATTCCTGTCAAGAAAGTGCCAAGAAATCCAAGTGAGACTATGAATACATGAAATTTTGGATTTGTTCTGCCATTGAATAACAAGTAAGCAATTAAAAACGTAATAAACAATAGCAAAAACTTTGGGTATTTTGTGATATAGAGTGCTGCATTGCTTAATCTAGGATTGTAGTATTTCATCTGGCACCATAATTCACTTTAGTAGACTACTATATAAATATTTCTTTTCCTATATTAATATAGGAATATGTATATCAATTATATTTTCAATTCTTTCTTCCAATAATCACATGTAATTTCAGTTTTCTTAGAAGCAATTCCCGTGTATTTTTCCGGGTTGTTTATTATCCCAATTTGCTTTTTGCTGAATTTTTTAAAATAAGCTTGTATTGCCTTATCTTTTTTTACTAATTCTATTAATGGTTTTTTAGTTAATTGTGCTTTTAAAGTCATTTCCCTTACATACTCATGGGCATCTGGATGTCCATTTGCAGCAAGCAAAATGTAAAGAGGCTCTGCAATAATCATGTTTTTGTTCATATCAAAATTTTTTCGCATATTTTCCTTATCAACAACTAAGCTCGACATCACTTTGTTTAGCCTTGAAAGAGAAATATAAAACCCCGTCAATATTTCTGGAATAAATCTCATAGATGCAGAGTTTGTCAGGTCTCTTTGATGCTCGGATATTTGATCCATATACATAGTTATCATTCTTGGCATAAACTCTTTCCACATACTTTTTACATTCTCAAAATTTATTGGATTTCTTTTTTGCGGCATTGTTGATGATCCAACTTGTGATGCTTCAAAAAACTCCCCAACTTCAGCAATTTCATTTCTCTGCAAATGTCTCATATCATCTGCTAGATTTGCGATGACACCAAAAGCAGAAACAATGCCGTGTAGGTATTCAACCAAAAATTCTGGTTCGACAATTTGTGTTGATATAGGTGATGGCTTTAATCCAAGCTCATTAAGAGATTCTTCCTCAAATTTAATTGGGTTGTCAAAAAATAATGAAGATGCGTTATAAGAACCCACTGCACCAGACATTTTTCCTCTTAGGTTATTTGCCGCTTTTTTTATTCTCAAAATTGAGGAACCAAGCCTGCTGACGTATTGTGCTATTGCAAAACCAAAAGTAATCGGTTCTGCATGCTGCCCGTGCGTTCTTCCAATTTGAATCGTGTCTTTTTCCCTTAATGCAAGACTAATCAATGTTGATTGGAATTTTAACAATTCTGGAATCAAAATATTATTTGAGAAGTCTTTGTACCTTAAAGCATCAGCAGTTGCAATGATATCATAGCTTGTAGAAGTAAAATGCACAAATGGCTTTGCCTCTTCGCTGACTCTGTCCCTTATAGAATTTGCTAATGCCCTTATGTTATGCTTTATCTTATCTTCTTCAGCATAAACCTGCTCTGGAGTGACTTGCTTGCATGCTTTCTCTACTTCATCTGCAATTTTTTGAGAGCAGACTTTATTTTTTGCCAGAACATTTGTCAAAGCTGACTCTACTTTTAAAGCGTACTTAATAAAAGCTGATTCGGAAAGATGTGGCTGCAATTTTTCAAAAACTCTTTTATTTCTACCGTAATACCTAAAATCAAGCGGACTTATTGAATCAAATAGATTTATTTTTTCAGAAATCAAAGAATAAGCATCAATGCTTTTGTCTATGTTTATTAGTTGAACAATTTGCTTTGTTAACTCATTTTCAAGGTTCAAAACTATAACTTTTCGATTTTTGTCTGTAACTTCCTTAACAATATCGTTTTTTTTAAAAACCTTGATGCATGCATGAACTTTGGCAGGGGAGCATTTCACTCTGTCTGCTATTTCCCTTATGTGCAGTTTTTCTCTCGACAACAACTCGAGTATCTGCAGATTTATTTTTGTAAAAATATTAGGCAGTTCTTCCATTTTGACAATAAGTCAAAAATCGTTCGTTATTTATAAACTTTTCTGTTTTATTAAGAAAAACGTTCGTTATTTAGAGATTTATCTTCATTTTATCCTTAGCCAGAATTATTTTGCCATTAAATTCTTTGCCGCACTGTTTTTTAATGTCTGTTTTTAACACTTCAGGATAAAAATGCGTTAATATAAGCTGCTTAACATTTGCTTTTACTGCAATTTTTCCAGCTAAAGAAGGGGTCAGATGCCCATCTGTTTTTTTGCTGTCAGGAAAAGAGCATTCTATGAGTAATGTATCTGCATTTCTAGCAATGTCAATTATTTCATTGCAATACTCCGTGTCACCTGAATAAACAAAAACTTTATTCTTGTATTCAACTCTATAAGCTATGCTCTTTGTAGTCGTACTATGAACTATCGGATTAGTCTTTATTTTAATATTTTTTATTTCTATGCTTGATTTTTTTAATTCTTTTATATTGAGTTGAAAGTTAATCTTCGTAGGCTTCAGCAATTTTTTAATCAGAATAT
>CAYOWR010000151.1:0-2918 GCA_964407725.1 uncultured Methanosarcinales archaeon | reverse complement strand
ATTATACCCATACTTAGGCATGCTAGCTATAATTGCTTTCAGTTGATTTATCCTTTTCTTAATCTCTTCTTTTTTATTATGCCCAAGCTCAACTGCTTTCTCATAGTTTTCCAGGGCTTTTCCAAACTCGCCTTTTCTGTCATAAACAAGGCCGAGATTATAATAGCCAATGACATTCTTTGGATTAAGCTTTATGCCAACCTCAAGCATTTGAACAGCAGAATCATAATTTCCGCTCTTCTCAAGAGCAGCACCTAGATTATTATATATAGTGTATTTATTTGGATTAAGCATCATGGCTTTCACAAGGTTTCTATAAGCTTCTTTAGGCATTCCTTTTTTTATATAACACACGCCTAGATTTTGAAAAGCCTCGCTATTCTCTTTTATTCTCAAAGATTCTGTGTAATATTTTATTGCAGAATCATAATCTTTTTGCTGCTCATAAACAACGCCAAGCTCATATAAAGCCATGCTATGCTTGTGGTTTAGTTCAATTGATTTTTTAAATGACTTAACTGCTTCATCAAAATTATTGTTTTCTTTATGCAATACGCCCAGTTCATAGTAAGTGCCGGAATCAGGCTTTTGCTTTAACTTTCTCTTGCAAAGCCCTAAATAAAATTCTCTTTTTTTCTTTACTATTGATGGCTCCGCATTTCCGTAATGATATATGAATACGTTGGCTGCGGCAATTTTTCCTTTATTTGATTCAATTGAAGGCTCGACTAATTCATGAACTGTGCCTTCAAATTTGTAGTTTTTATTATTTCTGAAAAGCCTCACTATAAACGAGCCATACCATCCAGAATAAGTTTTATTATTATTCTTGTGCTCTTCATTGACAAAGCCTGCAATTGAAAATTCATTAGTGTAATTTTTCTGCAGAAATAAAAATGCATCATTCTCTTTGTTTTTAATTAATTCTTTTATTCCCTTTTTGCCATCCTCGTCCAAGGCTTCATCAGCATCCAAAACAAGTACCCAGTCTTTTGTTGCACGCTTTAAGCTTTCATTTCTTGCTGATGAGAAATCATCAGTCCATTTGAAGTCATAGATTTTAGCTCCAAATTTTCTTGCTTTCTCCTTCGTTTTGTCTGTGCTGCCTGTGTCCAGTATTATGATTTCATCAACAATGTCTTTAACACTATCTAAACATTGTTTTAAATTATCCTCTTC
Source organism: uncultured Methanosarcinales archaeon (assembly GCA_964407725.1). Classification (GTDB taxonomy): domain Archaea; phylum Nanobdellota; class Nanobdellia; order Woesearchaeales; family GW2011-AR4. Next base: position 1,739 of record CAYOWR010000151.1, on the reverse strand, counting down.
ATTCTTAGTTATCATGCACAAAGAGATTGTTGGTTTTGCCATCAGCAAAAGAGTTTAGACATTTATTTAAATATTTAATTGGTTTAATTTGATAATTACAGTTAAAGCCAATGCCAAAAAACATTAACGAACAAAACAATACTAAAATCAAAGAAGAATCAATAAACAATACTAACTAAAAAATTAATCAATCCCTAACGACCTCTAAAAGCATAGTGGAAGAGGTGACCCGTTAGCGCATGGTATTAGCGAATGACAAAGCTACGAGGGGTACCCATTATTGTTAGGAAAGCGCATGGGTCTTATTTTTGAAAAGGTATTATCTGTGGCTTATTGCCAATCTACTCTTAACCAAAACCAATAAATAGTGAAATAATATGTCAAAAACACTACGCACTAAAGTACGTATATGTTTTTGAGCATGCTCGGAAATCTATGATTTCCGACATACCAAATTTAATAGTTATTTTCATATATATTCCTATATATAGCAGCTATATGGAACAATGGAAAATACCTATACTAAAAAATATATATTTAAGTATGTAATATTACCAAAAGCTTTAAATATGGATATTAATATATGTGTTGCAAAGAGCACTTCGTAAGAGGTGTTCCTACATAGAATGTATAATATACATCGACGATATTATACTAAAAAGCTAAAACACTTGGAGGTGTTTATAAATGAGATTTCAAAAAGCTATAAAGAGGATGATTGCATTAGGCACAGGTGCGATAATGTTAAGTTCACTTGCATCGGCCGCAGTAGATCTGGCTAATTACCCAGCGCCTTTCATTAAAGATGGCAAATTCAGCGGAGTTCTAGTCGTTGGCGACAAGGCAGCTGCAGAAGACGTCATTGGAGTTTCTGACATTGCAGTAAGTTTGCAGGCAGCAGCAGTTACAAAAGTCACAACAACAACACCAGGCTCAGTCTCAGTTGAAGGCGATTATTGGAAAGTAGGCACATCAACAAAGAGATTAGACCTGAGCGAAGATCTAGCTGCTGGCGGAATCAATAGGGAGATAATAAGCAATATTACAACATTCATACAAAAAGGCGACTTAAAGGCACTTGATTCTGGAACATTATCAAACAACAAAGCAACATCACCATACAACCAATATCTATATTTGCTGGGAGGACAAGCTCAAAGAAACATGGATAGCGGTTATGTTCTATACACAGAAAACACTGATGATGATGTATCAGCAGATTTCTTATTCTTCAAGTCTGGAAGAGAAATTGCAAGATACCTTGTTGAGTTTACAACTGCTTTAGAAAGCGATGTAGACGACTCAGCTGGCTCATCGTCAACAACTGGATTATTTTTGACAGACTACCAAGATGTTGATGTAACATTTATGGGCAAAAAATACACTATTGTAACTGCTAAAAGAACAGCTACAGCAGGAAGCAGTGCTGATTTAGTCTTAATGGGCGGAGCAGGAAAAGATACTTTGCTCGAAAAACAAACAAAGACTTATACAATTGGTGGCAAGAATTATGAAGTTACACTAAATTTCGTTGACGCAGACGAAGCGCAGTTTGTAGTGAACGGCCAGACAACAAGAAAGCTAAAGGATGGCGACACTGACAAGCTATCTGATGGTACAACTGTTGGCGTAACAGATGTTTTGTATCAGGACTATGCTGGAGGTATCCATAGCTCAACATTCTTCATTGGAGCTCAAAAGGTACAGTTGAAGGATACTGACGTAGGAACGATAGGCAC
>CAYOWR010000150.1:0-2921 GCA_964407725.1 uncultured Methanosarcinales archaeon | reverse complement strand
AAGTTTCTTCAATTTTCGTTCCTGTTGTCATTATAATAGCAATACTTTCATTTTTATTCTGGTACTTTGTTGGGCCAAGCTTTTTTTCATTAAGCCCATCACCATTCCTCTTTTCTTTTACAATATTCGTGGCTGTGCTTATAATAGCATGCCCCTGCGCCTTGGGGCTGGCAACTCCTACAGCAATTATGGTTGGAACAGGAAAAGGTGCAGAGCACGGAATTTTGATCAAGAATGCAGAAGCGCTTGAGATTGCTCACAAGCTAAAAACTATTGTATTTGACAAGACTGGTACTCTTACCAAAGGCAAGCCGGAAGTTACAGACATTGTTGTTCTAAGCAGAAAATATGTTGAGAATGACATATTGAAGTTTGCCGCTATTGCTGAAAAAAGATCAGAGCATCCAGTAGCAGAGGCAATCATTAGCAGCGCGAAATCAAGAGATGTTGAGATTCCGGATGCAGTGCATTTTGAGGCAATAAGCGGAAAGGGAGTTGTTGCAAAGTATAAGAATTACAACATTTTTGTTGGTAATGCAAAACTCCTTGACGAAAAGAAAGTAGTAATAAGTGATGAAATCAGAACAAAAATAGGAGAGCTTGAATCCCAAGGAAAGACAACAGTGTCAATTGCACTTGACAAGCTAATTGTAGGCTTGATAGGAGTTGCTGATGCTTTGAAAGGAAATTCCAGAGAAGCAATAGACCAATTGAAAGAAATGAAAATAGAGCCGATAATGATAACAGGTGACAATGAAAAGGTTGCAAAAGCAATTGCTGCGCAAGTCGGAATTGAGAAAGTAATTGCCAATGTTTTGCCTCAGGACAAGGAAAATGAGATAAAAAAACTGAAATCAGAAGGAAAGGTTGTTGCAATGGTTGGCGATGGAATAAATGATGCGCCTGCTCTTGCTGCTTCTGATGTTGGCATTGCAATAGGCGCAGGAACTGATGTAGCAATTGAAACTGGCTCTATTGTTTTGATAAAGAATGACTTAAGAGATGTTGTAAAAGCTATCAAATTAAGCTCTTACACAATCAAGAAAATAAAGCAGAATCTTTTCTGGGCTTTCTTCTACAATGCTGCTGGCATACCCATTGCTGCAGGCATTTTATACCCATTCTTTGGATTTTTGCTTAATCCGATAATAGCAGGAGCAGCGATGGCATTCAGCTCTGTTTCTGTTGTGAGCAATAGTTTGTTGATGAGAGGGTGGAAGGGACGTTAATTTTACCACTCATTTCGCACAAAATCCAAAAAATCTCAACGAAACTTTTAAATACATACCAAAATTCCATATAGAAAATAAAACTTTTGGGGGTGTAACTGATGAGAAAAATATTTTTAGGGATTCTGACGTTAATTTTAATATCATTAGTTGCTTGCCAAGTGCAGCAAGCTCCACCAACTGGACAACAGCCACAACAGCCAAAAGGCACATATAAAGTTGGAATAATGCTGCCGTTAACTGGTGACGGAGCGGCTTATGGCTTGCCAATACAAAAGGCTGCAAAGATTGCAATTGAAGAAATTAATGCAAAAGGCGGAGTTAATGGAAGATTGCTTGAGCCAGTTTACGAAGATAGCAAATGCAACCCTAAAGATGGAAACAGCGCAGCCCAAAAACTCATTAATGTTGATAAAGTTAAAGTTATTATAGGCGGAGCATGCTCAGGAGAAACTTTGGGAGCAGCGCCTATTGCAGAAGCCAACAAAGTTGTTGTTTTATCGCCAAGCGCGACAAACCCTGACATAACAAATGCAGGCGATTTCATATTCAGGCTGGCACCAAGTGATGCTTACGCTGGAGTTGTTGCTTCGGATTATGCATATAATGATTTGAAAGCTAAAAAAGCAGCGATTATTTCAGAGTCAACTGATTATGCGCAAGGCTTGAGAAAAGTATTTAAGGAAAATTTTGAAAAACTTGGAGGAGAGGTTGTTGCAGACGAGACTTACAATCCGGAAGATACAGATTTCAGAACTCAAGTAACAAAGGTTAAGGCGGCTAACCCAGATGTTATTTATGTTGTGCCGCAGACAGTTCCAAAAGGCGTGCTGCTAGTCAAACAAATCAAAGAGGCAGGATTAAGCCAACAATTAATGACGGCAGAAGTAATAATCGGAAGGAATGTAATAAAGGAAAATGCTGCTGATATGGAAGGATTAATAGGTGTTGAGCAGAAATTCGATGAGAAAGCTACAAAGGCAGCTGCTTTGCTAGCCAAATACACTCAGCAGGCAAAAGAAGAGCCACCATTTCCAGCCTATATGTCTGCTGCTTATGACATTGTCTATTTAGTTGCAGACGCTATAACACAAAACGGCTATGACGGTGAGAAGATAAGGGATTACTTCTATGCAGTAAAAGACTATGAAGGTGCAGTAGGCAAAGTCAGCATTGATGAAAATGGGGATGTTATTTTAGACTTCAATGTAAGGCAAGCAAAAAATGGCGAGCTAGTTACATTAAAGTAATTTATTTTTTTTGATTTTATTTTTTCTTTCTCTTTTCACACAAAATTTAAATAACTCTACGATAAGATATCAAAAATGCCATCTATACTACCACAGCTCATAGTGAATGGCTTAATAGCAGGCTCCATTTATGCTTTAGCTGCTTCTGGATTTGCTTTAGTCTATTATGTTATGAGATTCCAGTATTTTTCGCATGGGGCAATCATGTCTATAGCTGCATATTCATTTTTTGCTTTCTTAAACAAAATGGGATTGAATTTTTACATAGCGGCATTTTTAACAATATTTCTGTCAATTTTATCGACTTTGATCACTAATTGGCTAGTGTACAGGCCGCTAAGAAAAAGAAAAGCTACACCAACAGTTACTTTGATAGCATCTATAGTTCTTCTTATATTTACATCATCCTTACTGCTTGCAATTTTCGGCTCGAGCACCAAAT
>CAYOWR010000149.1:1440-2927 GCA_964407725.1 uncultured Methanosarcinales archaeon | reverse complement strand
CAGCTTTTAATGTATTCCTTGATGTTTTTAACAATGAAACTTTTTCAGCTATAAACAGTACTGTAATACTAAATGTTAACGAATCGCAAATTTATAATTTTATAGTAAGCAATACATCCAATACAACATTATTCACAGCAATAGCAGATTTTGATAATTTGGTGGATGAAAGCAATGAGAGCAACAACATAGTCCAAAATACAAAAGCAGAAGTAGTTTCTTTAGCTATAGAATCTATGACCACAATGTACACCAATGGAACATTAAAAATCTTTGAATTTGTAATTCTAAATGACGGAGACACAACCGTTACAGATGTCCAATGGCAGTTTGACACAGATGATAAAAATGTAATAAACAGCACAAGCAATATAAGCTTGACTGCAAATGAAAAGGCATTTGTGTACTTGCAGCATAATTTCAGCGGCACAGGAAGCTACAACATAAAGGCAAATGCCACTGGCTTAAGGCAATCTACTTCTGTAACAGCTTCCTTAAGCTCTAATGCAGGCATTGGGGATTTAATAGTAAATAGTTTTGATGATTTAAGCGTCCAAGGCACAAATGTTATATTTGAAATACAAGCCAGGAATAACCTAAATGAGAATATAAGCAATGTAAATTGGTCTTTGGATACGAAAAACAATGCAATAATCAATGCATCTCAGTTATCTAGCTTAAGTCCAAATGAAACAATCTTTATTTATGCAAATTATGATTATGGCGCAGGCGGCACTTATGCTCCTACAGCAACAGTTACAAACATAACTTACTCAGACACAAAAACAGCTTCTGTTACTACAAACACTGCTCCTGCTATAACATCAATTCCGGACATAAGCTTTAATGAAGACGCCTATAATGACAGCCTAAACCTAAGCGATTATGTAAGCGACGCAGAAGACGCTGATTCTGCTTTGATATGGACAGTTTCAAATAATGTTAATGTAACTGTATCAATAAACCAAACAACAAAAAAAGTTAATTTCACTGCCTTAGCAAACTGGTCTGGCTCTGAAAATATCAAATTCACAGTTAATGACACTTCTGGATTAACAGCAAATGATACTGTACTAGTTACTGTTAACCCTGTTAACGATGCTCCTACTTTTAACTCAAGCAAGCAAATACCAAATATGACATGGCCTGAAGATATTGTAAATAGCTCATTAAATCTCAGCAGTTATTTCTATGACATTGATGGCGATGCTTTAAACTACACGTGGACTATTCCAGGCAACATATCAGTTAATGTGAGCAACCAGACTGGGAAGGTTATTTTAACGCCGCAGGCAAATTGGTCTGGAGTAAACTACATAATATTCACAGCATATGACACTTCCGGCTTAAATGCAACCAGCAATAATGCAACTTTAAATATTACGCCAGTGAATGATGCGCCTACATTCACAGGAACTATCCCAGAATGGAAATGGCAAGAGGACATTGTAAATTCATCCCTAAATTTAACACAATATTTTTCAGAT
>CAYOWR010000149.1:0-1430 GCA_964407725.1 uncultured Methanosarcinales archaeon | reverse complement strand
AATGATGCTTTAAGCTATAATTTCACCCATGTAAACAACATAACCATCTCAATAAACAATAATACAGGAATTGTTAATTTTACACCCAGTCTAAACTTTAATGACGCAAGGTATGTAATTTTTACCGCCATTGATGCAAAAAACCTAACAGTTTCAAGCAATAATGTAACATTAAATGTTACTCCTGTAAATGATCCTCCTGTGATTGATACATTTACGCCTTCAGATTTGACTCCAATAATAAAGTTTGGCAATAGCTTGACTTTCAACCATACATCAAGCGATGTGGATGGAGACACTCTGACATACAGCTGGAAGCTTGATTTAGCAGAGCAAAGCGCAGAGCAGGGATGGAAATACACTCCGGGAAGCAATGGGGTAGGCAGCCACAACGTTACCCTGAACTTGTCAGATGGAGCTGCAAATGCAACAATGCAGTGGAACGTTTCTGTCATAAACCAGTCAGATATTGATGTTTATGGATTATCTGTCCTAAACCAGAACTCAACAGTGGCTATTTTTGGATTTAGCATAAACAATACAGGCAAAAGCAATATGTCTAGCATCAATTGGAGCCTTGACACAGGCCAGGAGACAGTCTCATCCAATCAACTTGTTAGTCTTCAGCCTAATGAAAGCGTCTTTGTATTTTCCAGCTACAATTATACATCCACTGGAGGATATACTGTAACAGCATCTGCAACAAATGACACGCATACTGATTCAGACACTATTGCAATTGATATTCCGGACATTGAAATAGGCAACTTATCTGCATTAAATGAAAGTGGGAATAAAAGAATATTTGAAGTCATAATTAAGAATTCTTTAAATATTAATCTAACAAATGTTAACTGGACTTTTGACACTAAAAACAGCAACGTTATTAACAGCACCTATACAGTTATATTGCAGCCAAGCAAGGAATTATTTGTCTATTTGGATTATAACTTTACTACAACTGGAACATTTAATGTTAATGCTAGTGCTAGAAATGGTACTTTGATCGATTCGAGGAATTTGACTGTGATTATCTAAGAAGATTAAAAAATCTTAGAAACAACAATTAAAGTTTAAATTAAGCCCAAAATATGCTAAAGACTTTTATTCAGGCTTTATTTAATATTAGTATACTTTTTTTGGGCTTATATTAGTCAAAAAAGTTTTATTTGGGATCATAAAATTCAGAATTTTTATACTATCTTGGTTTGAGGAGGAAATCGTCGGACATATTTTAACTAATGAAAATTTAGGAACAACTCCTGCTTTTTTAAGTTAAACCTGTCAAAAACACTACGCACTAAAGTACGCAGCGTGTTTTTGATCATGCCCGGAAATCGTAGCTTTCCCTGCATTAAAAACAGTAGGGCGTACGCGCAATAGCGATTTCCGACATGTCGGAAATTGCAAATATGGATGATAAATTGTTA
>CAYOWR010000148.1:0-2944 GCA_964407725.1 uncultured Methanosarcinales archaeon | reverse complement strand
TCTTGGAAACTTGATGGTTGATGGGAATACTCTGTTTGTTGATGCTAAAAATGATAGAGTCGGGATTGGGACTACGGGACCGAGTCAGAAACTTCATATCGAAGGATCTGGAGATACTAAGGCATTGATAAAGACAACTGGTGACTCATCTAATACCGCAACACTAATAATACAGGGTAATAGTTATACCGGTACAACTATTCTGAATGGTGCTGGAACGGAAAAATGGTTTATTGGTCTAGACGGAACTACTCCATCGGATAATTTAATTTTCCGACGAGCTGCTAGCACTAATGATATGGTCATTAATACTGGCGGCAACGTCGGGATCGGCACTACAACGCCAAAAGACAAGCTGACAGTTGCTGGAAATGTTTCTGCAACTGGAGCTGTTAATTTTACAAATAATACTTACTTTAATGAAACATTGTATGTTATTAATGGCCTTGTCGGCATCTCAACTTCTTCACCAGCAGAAAAGCTTGTTGTAATAGGCAATGCAAATGTTTCTGGAACTTTAAATGTCTCAGGAAGAGTAGCATTAGCCGACTTGGCCAGCTGCACTTCAATAACTACCGATGCAAACGGCGTTTTAACCTGCGGCTCCTCTGGCTCCTTATCAATCTGGAACTCAACCGGAAACAATGTTTATCTAAATAATTCAAACGCAAATGTTGGGATTGGAACGCCAACCCCAACTAACAGGCTAACTATTAATGGAAGCGATGTAGATGCAAATTTAGAAACACAGGGATTGATAAGAGCTAGTATAACAGACACAAAAAATACTTCTACTACTAATATGATAACTTTAGACCATAATCTTGTAAATCCAAACAATTCAACTGGCGGAATTGGTTTAGGAGTTTTATTTAGAGCAGTTAATAATGATTCTGAATTGGTTAATGTTTCATTCATTAATGCTTCTTTGGTTAATGGAAAGAATGGCTCTGAAGCAAGCGCTTTGAGCTTTTATACTTTGAATGAAAGTTCGCCAGAAAGCAGATTGGTGCCAAGGCTTGTTTTAAATGGCTCTGATGTTTTTGTTAATCCTGCTGGAGGAAATACTTATTTGAATCCTGTATCAGGCAACGTCGGGATCGGGACGACGAGTCCGGGGGTTATTCTAGATTTGGAGAGATCTGCGGATGGCGTCCAAATTCAGATCAATAATACGGGTACCGGTGGTGATGCCTGGGAGATAGTATCAACTTCAGGTTCTTCTGGAGCAGGACAAGGCACTCTTGGTTTTTATTCTACTAATGCTGCTGCTTATCGGATGATTATAAACTCCAACGGCAACGTCGGCATCGGGGACACTACTCCTTCAGATGCTTTGGAAGTTATTGGAAATGTTAGAGTTAGCGGTTCTCTAAACGCAACTTCAATAAATGTTACAAGATTAATAACAAAAAACCTGACAATAAACGGAGATTTGAAAGCAACTGGTTTTGTCAATTTCACAAATAATACAGCGTTTAATGAAACTTTGTATTTGGTGAATGGAAATGTTGGGATTGGGACAAGTTCGCCAAACGAGAAGCTAGAAGTAATTGGAAATGTAAGAGTTTCTGGCTTATTGAATGCTTCTGAAATTAATGCAACCAAGTTAAGAATAAACAATACATTGTTTGTTAATGGAAGCAGTGTTGGAATTGGGACGAGCGGCCCTGAAGGAGTTCTAGAAATCAGAAAAGATATTTCCGGTGATTTAGGCCCGATACTTGCTTTAACAAATAAGGCTGCAAATGCAGCAGGCCAATCAGCAGCCATAAGGTTTGGCACCGATACAACCAGTGTACTTGAACCTGATGACCCAAATGCAGAGATAAAAGTAACATCTCTAGATTCAAATACTAAAAGGTCTACCCTAAATATTTCAATATGGGCTGGAAGCGCTTTTGCGGAATTACTAAAAATTGGTTCGGAAGGGGTAACTGTTGGAAGCAAAAAATACGGGGGACTTATAGTTATTGGAAATTCAAGTCTTAATGGAAGCATTTCTATAAAAACCCAGAATGACTCCTTATACCAGCCGGTTTATGGCACAGATGATGATTTGGTTTTGTATTTGCCGTTTAGCGAAGGCAACGGCTCAAGGATTCTTTATGACAGAAGTCCATATGGGCATGATGGATTATGTTATGGTGTCAATTTGGCTTATGGCTGCAACTGGACTTCAGGAAAATACGGTAATGCGTTACAGTTTGACGATGTAGATGATTTTATCAATGTTTCAGAATCAAACACGTTAGATCTACTGGATACCGATTTCACTCTTGAAGCATGGATATACATTGCTGGAGGAGCTAATACCTATAGGGCAATTATTGCAAAGAGATTCTCAACTAATGTTGCTTCTTATGAGTTTGGCATATCAGGAATTACTAATACATTATATTTTTATCAAGTTGATACTGTTTTAACTGCTAGCACAGTGCCAGAAAATAATCGATGGTATCATGTAGCATTTGTCCTTGATAACTCATCTGCAACGGGAAGATTTTATTTAGATGGGTTTCATGATGGCACTATAACCAGCTTAAAGGGTACTCGTGATAGCAGCGAGGGCCTATTTATTGGTGTGGATGGACCTACAGGAGAGGGTGATGGAAATTTTTTTAATGGAAAAATCGACGAAGTCCGGATCTACAAAAGAGCTTTATCGCCAGAAGAGATAAGGGCACATTACCTAAGAGGCTCTGGTTTTGGTGCTTCCGGAGCAATAACTGCTGACAGGTTTAGGATTGTGAATACTTCTGCATCAAGAACGTTTGAGATAAACCAAACTGCAATGTCTGTTTATGATAATGCCGGCGCAAGCGCATTATATGCTGATAAAGTGAACTCAAGAGTCGGTATCGGGACGACTGCTCCAGCAACAGTTTTAGATGTCAAAGGAAAAGCGAACTTTACCGGAAACTTTTCAGTAGGGCAGACTTCA
>CAYOWR010000147.1:0-2946 GCA_964407725.1 uncultured Methanosarcinales archaeon | reverse complement strand
TGAATCATTTTCTTGTTTTATGAAAATTGTTGTTTTGTAGCTTCATTTTGCAGAAAATAAGCCCAATTAATAGGATTACAAAATAATAATGTCAGTAGCAGAACTAATTTTTTTCTTAAGTTTGTATTTGAGCGCCATATACCGCGGTATTCAACGTGGTTTTTTAAATTTTTCTGAATCATTCTCTCATAGCCTTTAAATTCTTTCTAGTATATTTAATAAATAATCTAATCATCGAAATCAATGCATTCTTCTGCCTTTTGTGGATTGAATGCAGATTTTCCAAATGGCTGTTGTATTTTGCTTCGAGCTCAATTTTATTATCCAAACCTTTTGGAAGAAGCTTTGAATGATGCTGCTTTATTTTATCCAGCTTGTTTTTGAAATCATTCAATTCAATAATTATGTTATCAATTTTTGAGTCTTCATTGTGCAGGAAAATGTCAACAATATCTTTTATTGATTTTTTATCTGCTGCCTTGTTTTTTAATAAGTTTAGGTTAAAATGCAAACTGCTTAATTTCTTGTTTATCTCTTTCTTGTTTTTCAATCCTGATGACAGGTTTTTTATTTTTAATAATAAGCTTAAATCCTCTATTTGACTTAAATGCCCCTTGTCAATTGAAAATGTTTCCTTTTCAAAGTTATCAAAAATATTTGAAATATTTTCCAAATCAACAAGCTCCTTTTTCAATGAATACAAGTCATGCTCTTTGAATTGCTCATTTCCTTTTAGTTTCTCAATATAGTCATCTATTTTGATTTTTCATCCCTCTTTATTTTTTCAATTGTGATCCTGACTATCTCATTTTCTTTCAAATTCAGAACCTTAATTACTTCCAGAGGTATGTTTATTCCCAAGCTTGTTCCAGTTTTCCTTATATACCTTACAAACTCCTCTTTCATAAGATTAAATAATATTAAATAAGATTAGATATATATAAAGATTGCGGTTATATTTATATTGTTAAGAATTATTTATTATACTTTCACAACTTCCAAATCAAATTTTCGCGCTAATCTTGCTCTGGAATTAGCGTACATAAAAATTGTATATGCTTTCAGGATGCTTCTAGCAACGTGTTCAAGCTTATTGTAGGACGGCTCGGCTTGTGTAAAATTATGTTTAGCACCTGAAATTTCGCCTCTGAATAAGTATACTATTCCAAGCTGCGCATGGTCTTCTGGCGATGGCTCGGATTTGTGCTCATGGTTTCTTACAAAATCATCGCTTAGTTGACCCAACAACAGATGTCGCACTAGGGCTTCATGTTGTGCAAATAATAAGGTTAAACCTTCAGCAATGTCACTAAATCCGTCGTTATGCGTATCAATATAACTTAATAAAAATTGGTAAAGGTCTTGATGTGCTTGCGCCAGTACTTTAAGTTCATCTTGCATTATTGGAATTACCCCCCTCCATTGTTCCATTAATCTTTTTGAACTTAATGCCTGAACGTCTTTTGTATCAATGGCCGAATCTATCCTTTCTTTTGCACTTCTTCCGACATAATATCCATGATCATAGTACTTGTTTCTATCTGCAGGTTTCGCGGCATTCTTATAACCATCGTCTAAACCAGCAGCTAAATTTTCAAGAGCTTCTTGATATGAAGATATCGTTTTTGGTCTTCCATTTTCCATACCATCAAAATGAACGTTGCTCGATAGCAAGGCAAGGCTTTCAAAAATACCTGAATCAAGAACTCCTAATCTTGCTAAATCTCTTCTATCAGAAGCATTTCGCAATATATCTACAAGTTTTTCCATCTAGTTTGTGAGAAATATATTTCTATTATAAAACTTTTGTTTCTCAAAACATGCTCAGAAAAACCCTTCCAGCTTTGTCTGCTCTTTTGTCTCAAGCAAATCTTCCTTTCTATACCCAAGAACATTGAAAATTCTTTCAACAGCAGGAATTACCTGGTTGTGAATGTAGTAGTCTGAATCATAGTCTGTTTCTTTTATCTCTTCTGGCAGCTTGACCCTATTTCTAATAATATCATTTCCTTGAGTCACAACATATTTTATTATTGAGCCTGGAGCAATGTGCTTGCCCTTGTTTTTCAATCTTTGGGCAGCAGCGACATGCGGGCCTTTGTTTGCATAATCTAAAATTTCTTTTGTCAGTTGCGTATGAATGGTGACCTTTTCCAGAGGAATTTTTTTTGTCCTCAGCTCATTTATGACATTCTTGACATATTCCAGTGCTTTGACTGTGTCATTCTCCCTTAGGATAATCTCAAGAACATTTTCCTGAACCTCTTTGGCAATCAGCGACCAATTGCGCCTTACAGTCTCAAAGCCCTTTATCTTTAGTATCCCCTTCTCAGAAATCAATGCATATTTTTTCTTTGCTCCAAAATGCCCAATTTTTGCTGAGACAAATATTCCATTTGGATAAAAGCCTTCATACTCAAGCTCCATCAGCCCAGGCAGTTCCATATTTATTTCTTTTGCGAAATTCTCCGCATCGGTTTTTGTCTTGCCGTCTAAAGTTAAAAACACTGAATCTGTGTCGGAATATAAAACTACAAATCCCTCTTTCTGCGCCTTGTCAATAACTTTGTGAATGTAAAACCTGCCCCAGGCTGTCACGCTTCTTGCGCATTCAATAGAATACCATCTTGCTCCGAAAAAGCCAAGGTAGCCGTAGAATGAATTTGCTAATAATTTCAAGCTGTTCTGCCTTGCCTCAAGAAAGATGTGTTTTTCTTCATTTTCTTCCTTTATTATCTCTTTTATCCTCATTCTTCTTGTTATTAAATCTTCTATTAATGTAGGAATAAAGCCTTTTTTCTTGGAGCAAAACCAGTATTTATTGTTGTCTTCTGCTGTTATTGTTTGCGCAGAATCCCTGCAGCAAATGCAGTTTAAGGAATCAGACCCTATATTATGCGAACTGATTATTGTCGGATACAGGCTTCTGAAGTGACTTCAGAAGCC
>CAYOWR010000146.1:0-2947 GCA_964407725.1 uncultured Methanosarcinales archaeon | reverse complement strand
AACATCAACTGCCCTGCTGATGAACTTTCCTCTGGCCTTGATTATTACATCTTCAGCGTTTTTTGCAGTAAACTGCATCACTACCCCAGTTACATAGTTCATAAAAGGCTTGCCGCCGATAAAGATGCTGTTGTCTGCTGTTCTCTCGTACTCTGCTGTAGTCTCCATACCAATCGACCCCCTGAAAATCTATTGATATGGTATTTTAGATAGTTATATTTAAATGTTTTGAATCTAAACCTTTACAACCTTTGCTTTCAAAACCTTTTTGCCTTGGACATCTTCCAGAATTATTTTATAATTCTTGTAGAGGATTTCCTCGTTGACCTTTGGCGCTCTGCCGAGCGTAGATAATATAAAACTGTCAAGACTGTCATAATCGGATTCTTTTATAGGCACTCCAATTTTCGTGTTTAATTCCTCTATTTCAGCAGTTCCAATTACGCTCCATTCATTTTTTGATATCTGCACAACAGTCGGCTTTAGCCTGTCGCTTTCATCGATTATCTCACCTACAATTTCTTCCAAAATATTTTCTATGGTAACAAGCCCCACAACTTGCGCTTTATTATTTATAACTATAGCCATATGCTCTTTTCTTTGCTGAAACAATCTAAGCATAGAGTCAATTTTCTTGTTTTCAAAAACAAAAAACGGCTTTTTCATGGCCTCCTCCACCTTGGCGTCAAGCTTTCCGTCCTTGGCAAAATGAAGCGCATCTTTGAGGTACAAAATGCCAACAATGTTTTCCTTGCTTTTTTCATAGACGGGAAATCTCGAGTAAAGCTTAATGGTTGAAAGCTGCAGTACGTCTTTGATTTGCATGTCAGAGCTCACCATTATCATATGCTTCTTGCGCGTCATAACATCTGCTACAGTTGTGTTGCCAAAATCAAAGACTCTCTGAATAAGCCTTTTCTCCGTCTCTTTTATCGAGCCTTCTTCTTCGCTGTATTTGATTATGCTCTTGAGTTCTTCTTTTGTGAATGGCTGTGTTTTTTTAGATCCAACCAAAGCATTTATGCTCTTTACCAGCAAGCCAAGAGCTTTGATAAAAGGATAGAGTACAATGCCCAAATACCAGACAATCGGGGCTATTTTAGGCGACAACAACTCATTGCTATTTGCGCCAATGGATTTTGGTATTATGTCGCCAAACACTAGAATCAGAAAAGTGGCTATGCCTGTTGCTATTGCAATTGCATTGCTTTGGAAATAATCCAGGGCAATTGAAGTGGTTATAGCTGCTGCAGCTGTATTGACTAAATTGTTGGTAATCAATAAGGTAGATAGAAAAAAAACAGGCTCGTCTTTCAATCTTTTTACATATGTTGCTCCAAATTTCTTTTTTTCCACCCAATGCCTGACCTTGAATTTGCTGACTGACAATAAGGCTGCTTCTGCCATTGCAGAAAGAGCCGATATTACAATCAAAATAGCCAGAGTTATTATTTTGTAGTGCAGGGTCATATTTTCACATCTTATCCAACGCATTAATCCCAAGCAGATTTAATCCATTCTTTAAAATTTGTCTTACAGCACTGATTAATAATAATCTCGCACCTTTTACTTTTTCCTCTGCTTTTAAAACTTGATGCAAATGATAGTATTCATTGAATTTCTGGGCTAAAGAATAAAGATAGCTTGCAATTAAATGTGGTCTTAAATCATCAGTGGTTTTAAGCGCTACCTGTGGAAAATTGGACAATAATTTTATCAATTCAATTTCTTCTTTCTCTTTTAATAAGCTTAAATCTGCCTTTGTATTAATTTTGCCCTTGGCAAGTATGCTGCTTATTCTAGCATAAGCATACTGAATATAAGGGGATGTTTCGCCTTCAAATGACAATGCCTGCTGCCAGTCAAAAACAACATTTTTTTCAGGACTCACCCTAAGAATTCCATACTTTACTGCGCCATAAGCAATGGCTTTTGCAGATTTTTCATCAACCTTGCCGTATCTTTTCTTTAATTCTTCGCTTGCTTTATTTACTGCTTCTTTCATAAAATCTTCCAATAAAACAAGATTTCCTTTTCTTGTGGACATTTTTCCTTCCTGCAGGAGAATAAATGAGTAATGAACAACCCTTGGATGTTTGATTTCAAGTTCTTTCAATGCAGCTGCTATTTGTTCCTGATACAGTTTTTGATCTTCGCCCAAAACAACAATATTCTCTCCTTTTTTTGACTTTTCAATGTTGTACGTTATATCTCTCAGCGAATATAATGAAGTGCCGTCTCCTCTTGTGAGGACAAAAACAGGAATTTTCATTCCTAATCCATAACCTTTTTGGTCTAAAACCCACCGATTGAAGCCGTCTATGAACAGCTTGCCGGTTTTTTCCAAAAGTTTCAATGTTTTCTCAGTTTCCTTGCTCCACAGGTATTTTGATTCGTAATCATAAACATCATATTTTATTCCCAATTCAGACAATATCTTCATTTGCCCTTTTATGCAAATATCCACAATCTTTTCAAATTTTTTTCTTGTTTCCTTGTCGTTTTTTTCTAATTTATTCAATAATTCCAAAACTTGCTTTTCCAATTCAGGATTTTCTTCTATTTTTTTGTTTATCTCGATATAAATGTTCAATAAATCACCGAAACTTATATCTTTTTTTCCTTCTGCGCCTAAAACTAACATTGAAATTTGCTTTCCAACATCATTAACAAAATAATGGGTTTCAACTTTATATCCCTGGAATAGAAGTATTCTTCTGATGGAATCCCCAATTAAAGCATTTCTTGCCCTTCCTACATGAGGAGACGCATTTGGATTAATGCTAGTATGTTCAAGAATAATCTTTTTCTTTTTTCCAATATTGCTTGCGCCGTATTTGTTTTTTTGTTTTAGTATGTTTTTTCTTGTTGATTGGGTTATTGTGTTTTTGTCAATTAAAAAATTCATATAAGGGCCTATGACTTTGACTTCATTTACAAACTCATT
>CAYOWR010000145.1:0-2956 GCA_964407725.1 uncultured Methanosarcinales archaeon | reverse complement strand
GGCTCCCCCCCCAGAGTCAGAGCCTGCTATCGTTAGGGCTTTTGGGATTTTTTTAGTCATAACTTTGAGAAATATTCCGGACTTTAAAAAATTAAGCCTTCCCCCTGCTCTGCCCGTCAGTAATGCCTGAAGCTATTAAATGAGAGATTCTTATCGGCTCCGGTATAAGGCTTCTGGTGCAGGTTATTTTCAGGATTTCTTTTGCCTTTTCGATGCTCAAGCCTGTAAGCTGTATAAAGATTTCTCCAACCGGCACAACAGAGCCTGCTTTCTCAATCAGTCTTATCTTATTTTTCTTGTTTATTTTGATTAGTGTTTCCTTGATTTTTTCAATATTGGGCTTTTTTCTTATTACAATTATTACCGGCAATTTAGTTTTCTGGCTTAGTTCTTTAATGTCTATGATGTTAAAGCCCGCTACAGCAATGCCATTCAGCAAAATGCACCGCAATTGCGGCTTGAACTTGCACCTGTTTATCATGTCAATTATTTTTTTTGTCGAATTATTCCCGTCAATGCTTACTTTAGTCGATAGTATGCCGTCAAAATATTTGCCGCCCCTGAATATTGTCCCTACGACTAAAACCTGGCCTCTCTTGAATTTTTTAAAAGGAGAGTCGTCAATTCCTATAACCCTTATTTCTTTTTTCAGCATTTTTACATGGTATAAGCGCCTTTATCTTTTATGATTAGCTTTTTGCTTCCCTTAAAATGAGTATCGCTGAAAACGGCATTGCCAAGCATTATCATTGAAGCGTTTCCATTATTTTTTTCAATATATCTTATTAAATTGATTATTTTTTTGTTTTTTAACAGCCCGCTGCTGATCGAGAATTCCTTTGATATTTTTATTATATTTTTAAGATTTGTATTTTTATTGTCTAGTGCTTTTATTTTATTTAATGCCCTGATTCCTGCATTGTTTATCCGGTTTTTTATTTTTTTGTCGGAAATGATTTTTTTTGTATTTATTGGGCTGATGTATTTGCAGTAAACTACCTTGTTTTTTATTGGAAGCCTTGCAGCTTTGAACTTATAACTTGATTCATATTTTACCAGAAAGCCGCCATAATACTGGTTCACAACATCCCCCAATCCAGTAGAGTTCTCGACTTCCGCAATATGCGCAATCATCGCAAGCTGCTTTCTTGATTTTTTAAGGTTTAGCAGCTTATTTAGTGCGTAAGCGGTTGCCAATGCCGCTGCCCCGCTGATGCCGAAACCCATACCTAAAGGAAGGTCTGACCTGATATCAACAATGACCTTTTCGTCAGTTAATTTTTCAATAACAGAATCAACAGTAGGAAAATTTATTTTTTTATTGTTAAAATAAATCATATTTTTATTACCTATGGAGTTGGTACCAGACGTAGTCTGAGTATTTTTTGAATTCTTTTTATTATTATTAATTATTTTTTTATTGGATTTAGTATTATTGTTTAATTTTTTTATTGTAGCTGTGACTCCTTTATTGACTGTAAAACCCATGCCAAGTGAGCCCGATTTTTCCGGCTTTTTTGTTTTTTTGATTACAAAGATGCAGCTTATGTTTCCAGGAGCGAATGCTTTTGCTGATTGCATACTCTAATCGGCATTCAGAGAGGATATAAAAATCTAGTGTTATTTTAAGACAGAAAAAAGCTATCTGCCAACGATTTTTGGTATATGGTATGTTTTCCCGACCAACCAATAAAAAGAGCCAAATGGAGTTGGGATATGGTTTACCCTCTTCATATATCTTCCAGCATCATGTAAATAGAAGCCATATACGCCATCATTCGTTTTTAAAATTACCATATGCCTCTTGGTCCTTACATCCACAGACCGTCCGGCTAATTCCCGTTGCAGTGTCTTGGTAACCTCCTCTTTTTTTAATTGCGCTGCTGATGCGGCAGATGATAATCTCTCATCTATTTCGTTTAAGGAAAAACCAGGATCTGATTCATGCAAAAATCCAAGAGAGTCTCTATGTTCCCTCCTTATTGAATATTGGTCATTCAGAGCTTTGGCTCTTTGACGGGCGTCATCTAAATCCCTGTCAATGTGACCTATCACAGTTTCGTAAAGATCTAAAACTCTTCTTGCATAAAATACAGCGTCATCCCTAGTTTCCAGCGCATGGCCTTTCAGTTCTTCCAAAGCCTTTTTGCTGCCTTCAAAGGGGTCTTCCAATCTTAAGCAAATTGCATCTAAATCTGGTCTTGAAAGCATACAAACCACTCAGTTCATGGAAAGCACAATCTATTTAATAAAATTTTGCTGTTTGAATGCAAATCCAGAACCAGTAATTTTGCAATCATAAAACCCCGGCAATACCTTGTGGGCATTGCCAGGGAAAAAGAGGTGATAGTTTTAACTACTATAGAGTGTAACTAGTATTTAAATATTTCGTTTTATGAGTACTTTAGAGTGGTATAATAGTATAAGGCTATAATTTATAAACCTAAAAATAATCCTCTTGGAATATGAAAGCGCGCAAAGAAAAATTCAAGGAGTATACTGAAAAATTCAAGACGATGCATGACGTCTTTGACGACTTTACAAACAGGACCATATTCAAGCTTATGTCAGAAGGCCGCTTCAGGGGCTTGGAGAGCCCGATAAGCATAGGCAAGGAAAGCAATGTCTTCTCCGCTTTAACTAATGAGGGAAAAAGGGTAATTGTCAAGATTTACAGGCTGGAGACTTGTGACTTTAACAGGATGTATGACTACATAAAAGACGATCCCCGCTACTTGGGGCTTAAGGACAAGAAAAGGAAGGTAATTTTTGCCTGGGTGCAAAGGGAGTATAGAAATTTGATGAATGCGAGAGAAGCGCAAGTTAACGTTCCTATACCAATAACTTTCTCAAACAATATACTTGTGCTGGAATTTATAGGGAGAAACGGCAGCATAGCGCCAAAGCTGAAAGACTCGATTCCTAAAAACAAAAAACAGTTTTTTGACAAAACTAT
>CAYOWR010000144.1:0-2998 GCA_964407725.1 uncultured Methanosarcinales archaeon | reverse complement strand
GCTATTCATTGATTGAGCTTGAAAACATGATAACTAAGGTAACAAAAAGCTGCTTTGAGCCTGCTTTGGATTATATCGTAATTAAAATTCCAAGATGGGACTTGCAGAAATTCAAGATGGTCAGCTTTGAGATTGGAAGCGAAATGAAAAGTGTTGGAGAAGTCATGGCAATTGGCAGAAAATTCGAGGAAGTTGTGCAAAAGGCTATAAGAATGCTTAGCATAAACCTTCATGGCTTGGTTGGAAACAATATAACATTTAATGACATTGAAAAAGAGCTTAAAAATCCAACAGACAAAAGGCTGCTTGCCATTGTTGAAGCCTTAAAAAGAGGAATTTCAATAGAAAAAATACATGACTTGACAAAAATTGACAAGTGGTTCTTATATAAAATAAGGAATATTGTTGAAACAGAAAAAGAATTATCTAAATATGGAATAAATAATGTTCCAAAAGAATTGCTAAAATTGGCCAAACAGCAAGGCTTTTCTGATTTTCAGATTGCAAGAATATTGTTTAAAGAAGATAAAAAAGATATGGTTTCCAAGAAATTAGAGGTTAGAAAGCTCAGGAAAAAATTCAAAATCCTGCCTGTAGTTAAGCAAATTGACACCTTAGCAGCAGAATATCCTGCAAAGACAAATTATCTTTATCTTACCTATAATGGAGATGAAGACGATATTGACTTCAAAAATAAGAAAAGCATTATTGTCTTGGGTTCAGGGGCTTACCGAATTGGCTCTTCTGTTGAATTTGACTGGTGCTGTGTCAACGCTGTAATTACGCTAAGAAAGCTTGGATATCAAACTATAATGATTAATTATAATCCAGAAACTGTCAGTACCGACTATGATGTGTGCGATAGATTGTATTTTGACGAGATGAGTTTTGAAAGAGTCCTTGATATTTATGAAAAGGAAAATCCTAAAGGAATGATAATTTCAATGGGCGGCCAGATTCCGAATAATCTGGCAATGAGGCTGCACAGCCAAAATGTCAGGATTTTAGGAACATCTCCTTTAAGCATAGACCAGGCTGAAGACAGGCACAAATTTTCTGCCTTGCTTGACAAACTAAAAGTTGACCAGCCGGAATGGATAGAAGCGAAATCAGTTGATGAAGCTGATAAATTCGCTGAAAAAGTAGGCTATCCAGTCTTGATCAGGCCTTCCTATGTGCTTAGCGGAGCTGCAATGAGCATAGCTTCTGACAGAAAAGAGCTGGAGCAATATTTGAAAAAAGCAGCAGATGTCTCAAAAGAGCATCCAGTGGTTATTAGTAAATTTATAACCGACGCAAAAGAGATTGAGATTGATGCTGTTGCTCAAAATGGTGAAGTCGTTATATATGCAATATCCGAGCATATTGAAAATGCAGGAGTGCATAGCGGAGATGCAACGATGGCTTTGCCGCCCCAGTTTACTTATCTTGAAACAATCAGAAAGATAAAAGAGATAAGCAAAGAAATCTCAAAGGCACTTAAAATAACCGGACCTTTTAACATACAGTTTATAGCAAAAGAAAATCAAATAAGAGTCATAGAATGTAATTTGCGCGCCTCAAGAAGCTTTCCATTTGTGTCAAAAGTTACAAAATATAATTTCATTGACTTCGCAACAAAATCAATGCTTGGGCTTGACATCAAAGGCAAGTACAACACAATTGACTTGGACTACATAGGATTAAAAGCTCCGCAGTTTTCTTTCTCCAGACTGCACGGAGCAGATCCTGTTTTAAGCGTAGAGATGGCATCTACAGGAGAAGTCGCTTGTTTGGGAAATGATCTAAATGAAGCATTTTTAAAATCGCTATTTTCAGTTGGTTTTGTAATGCCAAAAGCAAATATTTTGCTCTCAACCGGGCCAGTAAAAAGCAAGGCCTATCTTCTTGAAAGTGCCAGAAAATTAAAAGAACTCGGTTTTAATCTTTATTCAACAGAAGGGACTGCAAAATTCTTGAAGGAAAATAACGTTGATACAAGAATTTTACATTGGCCTCTTGATAAAAAAGAGCCAAACGCATTGACTTATTTAAAAGAAAGAAAAATAGATTTGGTGATTAACATTCCTAAAAGCTATGAGGAGCAAGAACTGACAAATGATTATTTGATAAGAAGAAAAGCTGTCGATTTCAACATACCTCTTCTCACAAATGCGCAGCTTGCAAAATTGTTTGTTGAATCTATTTCCAAAAAGAAAATGGATGATTTGGAGATTAAAAGCTGGGAGGAATACTGAGCATAAACCGAAATATTTAAATAAAAGTAATACTCTCGGTATTACTCATTAAAATGTACAAAACAAAAATTACCAAGAAAGGTCAAATTACTCTGCCTAGCGAGTACAGGGAAAAGCTGGATTTAAGCACCGGCTCTGTGGTAGTTGTCGAGCTAAAGAGCAACCAAATTCTGGTAAAAAAACCTAAGTCTGAATTGAAAAAACTGTTCGGCTCTTGGTCAGACTTATCAGACAAGAAGCTAAAGCAAATAAGATCCGTTTGGCGCGGTTGGAATGAGAAGAATATTCGTGGATTCTAACTATGTTATTGACTATCTTCGAGGAAGAGATTACACAAAGCCGCTTATAGAAAAAATTAGTGGCAAGGAAATTGATGCCCATATTTCTGTGGCTACATTATTTGAGCTTTATGTTGGCGCATTACTTTCGAGCAATCCAGAAAAGAAATTTGAGGATATAGAATCACTATTAGGCTGGTTTCAAGTTATTGATATAAATAAGGAGATTATGCGCATTACGGCAAAAATTCACGTGACTTTAAGAAAGAAAGGAACGATGATAGAATTGCAGGATATTTTCATTGCAGCAAGCTCAATTGCAATGGGTATGCCACTTTTAACCAATAACAAGAAACATTTTGATAGAATAGAAGATTTGGAGATTAAAAGCTGGGAGGAGTATTGAAAAACTCCTTAAATCAATTGATACGCCTTATGGCTAAATGTTTAAGTGGTTAATATTACTGGCTTAACTTCCATTAA
>CAYOWR010000143.1:0-3008 GCA_964407725.1 uncultured Methanosarcinales archaeon | reverse complement strand
CCTGACGATTTCAAGAAAAAAGCAAGCTTCTGCGGCTTGGACTGCTTGGAATATTTTATAACAAAGCTAAAAGAAATGAAAGTCAAGCCTAAAGAAGATAATGTAAGCAATACAGACAGCTTTTTCTAAGAAATGTAAAAAATGCACAGCAAAGCTATTGAGCAGGTTTTGAAAGAGCTGAAAACTTCTGATAAAGGGCTTTCCCAGCAGGAAGCCAGTGAAAGACTGAAGCAATACGGCCTAAACGAAATAAAGGAAGGTAAAAAGATTTCTCCGTGGAAGATTTTTATTAACCAGTTCAAAAGCATAGTCGTATGGATACTTATTTTTGCGACAATAATTTCTGCATTCCTTCAAGAATACATAGATGCCCTTGTAATTTTTGTAATAATAATTCTAATAGCGCTGTTGGGATTTGTGCAGGAATATAGGGCAGAAAGATCAATTGAGGCATTAAAAAAATTAGCTTCGCTGAAAGCAACTGTGTTGAGGGACAATCAAAAAAAAGATATAGACTCAAAAGAGCTTGTTCCTGGCGACATAATAATTCTTGAAACAGGCGATAAAGTTCCGGCAGACGCAAGACTAATTGAAGTGTTTAACCTGCAGGCGCAAGAAGCTGCCTTGACCGGTGAGTCACAGCCAGTGAAAAAGCACACTAATGTTCTTGAGGAAAAAACTGCAATTGCAGATATGAAGAATATGGTCTTCTCTGGAACAATTATTGTAAGCGGCAGGGCAAAAGCTGTTGTAATAGCAACAGGCATGCAATCAGAGTTTGGAAAGATAGCAAAAATGATTGAAGATGTTAAGCCGGAGCCAACACCATTGCAGAAGAAAATGGACAATTTAGGCAAGTGGCTTGGCAAAATTGTAATAGTAATTGCAGTAATAATATTTGCCGTTGGGCTTCTTTTTCATGAAAAACCGCCTTTAGAGATGCTTAAATTTGCAGCTGCTGTTGCAGTTGCTGCAATCCCAGAGGCATTGGCGGGAATCGTAACCATTGCCCTTTCTATTGGCACACGAAGAATGCTCAAAAGAAATGCCTTGGTAAGAAACCTTCCAAGCGTTGAAACTTTGGGCAGCACTACTGTCATATGCAGTGACAAAACTGGCACGCTAACAGCAAATCAGATGACTGTCAGGAAAATTTTTGTGAATGGTAAAGTGATTGATGTCACAGGAGTCGGCTATGAAACAAAAGGACAATTTATCTACAAAAACAAGCCAGTTGGCGCTGATGAAGCAGAGTTATTGCTAAGAATTGGAATACTGAACAACAATTCTGACATTAAGGGAGACAACATAATAGGTGACCCTACCGAAGTGGCATTGATAGTCAGCGCAGCAAAAATCGGCCTGATAAAAGAGGACTTGGACATTGAATACAGAAGAATAGACGAGATAGAGTTCACATCAGAGAGAAAAATGATGACCACAATCCATGGCTATCATGGAGAGAAAATTTCCTATGTTAAAGGCGCTCCTGAAGTTGTTTTGAAGTTGTGCAACTATATCAACATAAATGGAAAAGTAAAAAAATTAACCAATGAGATGAAGCAGGAAATTCTTGAAGTTAACAAGCAATTTGCAGAGCAGGCATTAAGGGTTCTTGGGTTCGCATACAAGTCGATTGTGACAGAAAAAGACCCTGAAAAAAACCTTACTTTTGTTGGCTTGCAGGCAATGATTGATCCTCCAAGAGAAGAAGTCAAATTAGCCATAGAAAAATGCAAAAAAGCTGGAATAAAAGTGATTATGATTACAGGCGACCATGAAATAACTGCAAAGGCTGTCGCAAAGGAAATTGGATTGACAGGAAAGGCAATAACAGGCCAGCGCCTTGATGAGATAAAAAACCTTGAAGACTGGGTTGAAGATATTTCTGTTTTTGCAAGAGTCAATCCAGAGCACAAGATAAAGATTGTTGATGCCTTGAAGAAAAAAGGCCATGTTGTTGCAATGACAGGAGATGGCGTAAATGATGCTCCGGCACTGAAGAAAGCAGATATTGGAATAGCAATGGGCATCTCAGGAACTGATGTAAGCAAGGAAGCAAGCTCAATGATTCTGACAGATGACAATTTTGCCTCTATAGTTAATGCAGTCGAGGAAGGCAGAGGAGTTTATGACAATATAAGAAAATACATTGGATTTCTGCTTTCTGGCAATATAGGGGAGGTATTAATTGTATTTTTGGGAATAATTTTTGGCCTGCCATTGCCTTTGACTGCAACTCAAGTGCTGCTTATAAATTTGGTAACTGACGGATTGCCGGCTTTGGCCTTGAGCGGCGATCCATTTGAGCCTAATGCAATGTCAAGAAAGCCAAGAAAGCAAGACGAGCCGATATTCAAGGGATTGAATCCTTTCTTAATATATTATCCGATAGCGCAAGTTATATGCTCGCTTTCAATGTTTCTCTGGATATGGCTTGCAGAAAACAATCTGCCTAAGGCGCAGACTGCTGCATTCCTCACAATAGGCATGTTTGAATTGTATCAGTCATTTGCATCAAGATCTACAATATATCCTGCAATTAAAGTAGGGCTTTTCAAAAACAAATGGATTATTTGGGCATTCTTGAGTTCATTTGCATTCATGTTAATTGCCATATTTGTGCCATCCTTTGGAAAGCACTTAGACATGTTTCCTTTGGAGCCATGGAGATTTTTATTTATTGTAATAATTTCTATTTCAGGAGCAGTGATAATTGAGCTATGTAAGTATTACAAGACAAGGAATGAAGTGATTGAAGCAAACTCTTAAATTTTCATTAACATTTATATACCAAATTCCCATTCTATCTTCTATGAACAACTTTAATCAAGTTTGCGTAGAAATTGTTGAAGAGCTGAAAAAAAACAATATAAAAACCCAGCATCAGCTTAATCAAATAAAATTACGAGTTTTAAATAAATATAAAACTAATGGAAAAATAAGGCAAATACCAAAAAACGCTGACATTTATTTTGCTGCATCCGAAGAAGATAGAGTTAAATTCA
>CAYOWR010000142.1:0-3017 GCA_964407725.1 uncultured Methanosarcinales archaeon | reverse complement strand
TATTTTTGTCATTATTGTTTTTTTAATATTATATTTTTTCATTGGTGCAAAACTTGCAATTGCATTTATCATTGGCGGAATTTCGTCTGCTTTGGCAGGAAATATCGGCATGAGAATTGCCACAAAATCAAATGCAAGGACAACAGAGGCAACCAAAAAACATATTGGAGATGGATTGAAAATTGCATTTTATTCTGGTGCAGTGATGGGCTTAAGCGTTGTTGGAATCGGTTTGCTTGGAGTGTCATTTCTATATTATCTTTATAAGGACCCAAATATAATATACGGCTTTGGTTTTGGCGCTTCATCTATAGCATTGTTTGCAAGAGTTGGCGGCGGAATTTATACAAAAGCTGCAGATGTCGGAGCTGATTTAGTCGGAAAAGTTGAAAAAGGCATACCAGAGGATGATCCAAGAAATCCTGCTGTAATAGCGGACAATGTAGGCGATAATGTTGGTGATGTTGCAGGAATGGGCGCAGATTTATTTGAAAGCTATGTTAATAGCATCATAGCTGCAATGGTTATAGGTTACTCAATGTTCTCGTCTTTTGTTTATCTAAATATCCCGTTGGCAATAGCTTCTTTGGGCATAATTGCGTCTCTGATTGGAATCTTTTTTGTTAGAGCAAGAAATGAGCAGCAGATCTTCAAAGCAATGAACAGAGGATTGTATGTAAGCACTTTGCTGGCTGCGTTATTAGTATTTTTTTATGTCAGATATTATGAGATAAATATTGGAATTTTTTATGCTGCACTTTCAGGATTGGTTGTCGGTGTTATTATAGGTCTTTTCACAGAATATATGACCTCAAACAAGAACAAGCCAACTCAAAGCATAGCCTTTGCAGCAAAAACAGGAGCTGGGACAAATATAATTCAGGGGCTCGCAGTGGGAATGTTTTCGACATTGATTCCTATATTGTCAGTTTCAATTACGGTGTTGATTTCATACAAATTTGCCGGGCTTTACGGAATAGCAATTGCCGGAGTTGGAATGCTCTCCACTCTTGGATTCACCTTGGCAATTGAGACTTATGGGGCAGTTGCAGACAACGCAGCGGGCATTTCTGAAATGGCGAAAGTCGGCAAAGATGTACGGGAAAAAACAGAATTGTTGGATGCTGTAGGCAACACAAATGCTGCTATAGGCAAGGGATTTGCCATAGGCAGCGCTGCATTGACAGCATTGGCTTTGTTCGCGAGCTTCATGCAAATAACAAAGATTAATGTTATTAGTATATCAAATCCGAGTGTTATTGCAGGATTATTTATAGGCGGCATGCTTCCTTTTTTGTTCAGCTCTTTCGCTATGAAAGCTGTTGGAAAGGCTGCTTCTGAAATAGTCGATGAGGTGAGAAGGCAATTTAAAGAAATAAAAGGCTTGATGAAAGGAAAGGCAAAGCCAGACTACAACAAATGCATCTCAATAAGCACTAGGTCCGCATTAAGGCAGATGATTATGCCATCATTGCTTGCAATTTTCTCCCCAATTATTGTCGGCTATTTTTTTGGCTTGGAAGCATTAATGGGCTTGTTGGTAGGCTCAATTGTAACTGGATTTTCTCTTGCCATATTTATGGCAAACTCTGGAGGAGCATGGGATAATGCAAAAAAATATATTGAAGCTGGAAATTTTGGCGGAAAGGGCTCTGATGCACATAACGCAGCTGTTGTTGGGGACACAGTCGGAGATCCGTTCAAAGACACAGCAGGGCCTTCATTGAATATTTTGATAAAATTGATGTCTATTGTTGCTATTGTTTTTGTTCCGCTGATGGTTTAAACGAGGTTATTTTGTAATGTTAACCTCTTAATGAACTAAATCCCTCTTGCACACGCCGTTCAATTTCTGCCATTCTATTAGGCACGGTGCTTAAAAATTTGCCGAGTTGTTCTACAGTCAATATATCTTGGGTTGGGAACAAAGGTATCAAAGTACGAGGATCAACTACTACTCCTCTCTCAAATTCTACTCTAATCCTTAAACGTCCTATTAGTAGAGTATCTTGCTGCCGAAAATGGTTTGGCAAGATTATTGGAGAATCTCCCCTTAACCAGTACTGTGCACATTGGTGAATATCGCCTCGGAAAAGTAATTCCACGTCCCCGTAAACGCGCCATTTGTAAGTATATAAATCAGGTTTCAGATAATCGCTTAGTGAAGGCATTTTGTAAAATAATTTCAAATTGTATATAAAATTTTCTTCTCAAAAATATTCAAAACCGCAAATCTTTAAAATAAGCCCAAATCAACTTATTTTATCATGCAAAAATCATTAACTCTAGAAGATATTGATGTCAAAAATAAAGTAGTTTTTGTCAGGGCTTCTTTTGATGTTCCTCTTGATTCAACTAAAAATTTACTGGATCCAAAAAGAATAAGAGATGATTCTAGAATACAAGATGTAATACCAACACTAAACTACTTAATAAAAAATAATGCAAAAATCATTCTGGCAGGCGGCTGGCTCGGCAGACCAAAAGGAGAAGACCCAGATTTGAGCATGGCCCCAGTTGCATTAAGGTTGCAAGAAATATTAAAAGAAGAAAATCTGCTAAAGCATCCAATACTTTTGACGCCAAACTGTTTGGATGGCACCAAGCCAAGAAGTGTTTACAGAAATAAAGAAGAAGTTAAAAAAGATATAATCAAACTAAAGGAAGGCCAAGTAATTCTTTTGGAGAATGTAAGATATGACCCAGAAGCCAACGCAAACGATCAAAAATTTACTGAGTTTATGGCATCTTTAGCAGGCAATAATGCAGTTTACGTGAATGAGGCAGAAGCCCAAAATCACAGGCCGGAAGCAACTATAACTACCGTGCCAATTCTCATAGCTAAAAATGGAGGCAAAGCAGTGTTTGGACTTAAAGTGGCTGATGTTGTTCGATATCTAGGCAATATACCCAAGCTTCTTGCCAAAAAAGATAGAGGACCATTTATCTTCTTCTTAGCAGGCAAAAAAATTGAAACGCAAGTTGGAATTACATCAAAAATTACTGTAACTTATTCT
>CAYOWR010000141.1:0-3028 GCA_964407725.1 uncultured Methanosarcinales archaeon | reverse complement strand
GCAAAAGGTATGTTAGCCTTGGCGCTATAGAAGCCAAATTTTGGAAATCGTTTTGCAACGCTATTAATAGGGCAGATTTACTAAATAAACAATTTGATGGAAATAAATTACAAGAAATGCGAAAAATATTCAAGTCAAAAACACAGAAAGAATGGCTAAAATTGAGTAAAAAATTTGATTTTTGCTGCGAGCCTGTTAAAAAAATTGAAGAAGTTTTTCATGATATGAATTTGAATCGTAAAGGTGCAATAATCATGCTTGAGGGGATTAAACAAATACCTTTGCCTGTTATTTTCTCATCTTTTAATAAATCAGATTACTCAAAATCGCCACTATTAGGAGAACATACAGAAGAGATATTATTAAGAATAGGTTATCAAAAAAAGTCTATAAATAAATTAAGAAAAAAAGCAGTTATATTATAATCACTTTTTATGCCATTTTAAGAAAATTTAAAAAGAATCGAAGTTACCCTATATATAAGATGGAAAAACTATTAGACAAAGATTACTCTTTACAAATGAGACCTTGGCATCCAGATAAGCCTACTTCTAAAGGAGCTACTGCATTTCACGAAGCAGTATATAATTCCACTTGGATTAAGGATATTCTATACGAGCTTGCAAAAATAGCCAATCAGCAAATCAAAGATAATAATATTGTTGTTGATTTCGGCGCAGGTACTGGAACTTCTGCACTGCTTTTGTTAAAGCATATACAAAAAAAATTTAAGCTGTGGCTGGTAGATAATTCAGCATCTTGGCTTGGCAAGGCTTATGAACTTTTGAATAATCCTCCTTATGTGGAGTGCTTTCTTCTTGAGAAAAAAAATGAAAGATATGCCACGCTAGCAGAAACTGTTGGTAATGATTCTGTTGATCATGTAATATCCGCCAATACTGTCCACCTCATACCAAACATCGAAGAGACTTTTAACGGCATAAATAACGCACTAAAAAAGCATGGCTCTTTTATATTTCAGACTGGAAATTTCACAAGAAATGACAGACCAGAAGGAGCTTTGATGATTGATGACACTGTGAAAAGCGTTCATGACATAGCATTAGATATTGTTAAATCAAATCCAGATTTCTCGATTTATAGGAAAGATTTGAATAAGAGAGTTGAATCTGAGCAGCAACAGCGAAAGTTTGTTTTTCCGGACCCAAGACCTATTAATTTTTATTTGGACGCATTAAAAAATTCTGGTTTTGATTGCATGTCTGTTCAGTACATACCAGTAAGAATAAGGTACAGTGACTGGTTAAGCTTCTTAAGAGTTAAAAGATTACAAGCTGGAATATTGCCAGAAATTGGGGGCAAAGAGCCTACTCCTAAAGAAGAAGATGATAGAGACAAACTTATAACAATGGCTGCGCTTAAGCTGTTTAAGGATATAGAGCTTAATAATCCTTTGGCAAATAAAGAATTTTTCACAATAGAATGCGTATATATAACCTCTTTTAAACGGTGAGAAAAGTGGACAACAAAAAAGTTGCTTTAGTGACAGGCGCTTCAAGGGGCATTGGTAAGGCTATTGCCTTAGAGCTAGCAAAGAATAATATGCATATAGTGATAAATTACAATAAAGATGAAAAAGAGGCTCTTGCGGTTGTCGAAGAAATTAAAAAAAATGGTGTGGATGGGATTGCTGTAAAAGGCGATGTTTCTAATTTCGAGGATTGTGCTGCGATGTTCGACATCATAGGAAAAAGATTTGGTTATTTGGATGTTTTGGTCAATAATGCAGGCGCTTTATCTGATAAAACTCTTAAAAACATGACGAAAGACCAATGGGACTTTGTTATTAAAACAAATCTTTATGGCACATTCAATGTAACAAAAAATGCGCTTCCATTGATTAAAGATAGTGGAAGGATAATAAACATAAGCTCTATAGTTGGCTTGAGCGGGAATTTTGGCCAGAGCAACTATGCAGCCTCAAAAGCTGGCATTATAGGCTTTACAAAAACGTTGGCAAAAGAGCTTGGCAAAAGAAAAATAACTGTAAATGCTGTTGCGCCTGGCTTCATAGATACCCACATGACAAAGAATATCCCTTTTATAAGAAGAAAGATTATATTGGCAATGATCCCACTAGGAAGGCCAGGAATGCCTCAAGATGTCGCTAATTTAGTTGCTTTTCTCGCATCTGACAAATCCAGCTATATAACTGGTGAAGTAATCTGCGTAGATGGCGGCTTTAGTTTTTAGCGCAAACTTTAAATACTAAATGATTAACATAGAGTCTATGACTGTTTTTTGGAAATCGATACGGTTGAATATTTCGGATTCTAAAGAACTTAAACACGCATAGAGGTATCAATATGAGACAAGATAGAGGAAGACGAGATTTTAGGCAAAGTTTTGCCCCAGTTAAGGTAGGAGACGAGCTTGATGTAAAAATCGAAGCTCAAGGCGAAAAAGGAGATGGCATAGCTAAAAAAGACGGCTTCGTTTTGTTCGTGCCTAACACAAAGCAAGGCGACGAGGTAAGGATAAAAGTGACAAGAGTCCTGCCGAAAGTTGGCTTTGCAGAGGTAGTCGGCCAGAAAAGTGAATCTTCTGAGGAAAGCCAAGAATCTGAAACTTATGAAGCTGAGCCTGAAAAGACAGAACCAGAAGAGGAATATTCAGGCGAAGATACGGAGAATTTTGGAGAAGAAGGAAACTAGGTTTAATTCTTTTTTATTTTGTTTTGAAGTTAGATTTAAATAGATTTATTGAATTTTATATGATTAATGAGACTTTTTATTGCAATTGATTTTAATGAATTAAAGGATTATTTTGTTGAGCTGCAAAAATCACTGCCAAAAAATGCAAGGCTAAGCTTGACCAAATCTTTTCATCTGACATTGAAATTTCTTGGAGAAGTTATGCCTGATAAAGTTGATGAGATTATTGAGAGCTTGAAATCCATAAAATTCCGGAAATTTGATGTTTTTCTTGATTCTGTTGGTATTTTTCCAACTGAAAATTATATAAGGGTTGTATGGGTGGGTTTGCAACCAGAAGAAAAAGTTTTAGA
>CAYOWR010000140.1:0-3044 GCA_964407725.1 uncultured Methanosarcinales archaeon | reverse complement strand
ATACGAATGTGTTTTTATCGTTATACACCCCAATAAATACGAGCCACATTGGGCGAGCCTATATTTTTGAGGAATAATTTTTATAATAGTGCCTCTTTGTCTATATCAAGTTAAACCCCTGCTTTTCCGAAGAGATTGAGATTTTTCTTTGACGGAAAATAGAAAGCTAATCGGAAAAGTGCGACAGCAGGGCAGTAAGAAATGGGTGTATAACATGTGATTAAACGTTTCGCTTCTAGAAAGAACTCTAACCATAATTCAACCAAAGCCTTTTTATACCGTATTTCTAAACTCTAGCTTATGCCACAGCAATACAACATCAAGGATGCAAAATCACATGAATCTTCGCATGATAGGAAAGTTAAGGAATTAGAAGAAGAATTATCTACGACAAAATACAACAAGAGAACTCAAGGCCATATTGGATTAGTCAAGGCAAAATTAGCGAAAATAAAGGAAGACTACCAGAGGAAGGCTGCTGCAAAAGGCGGTGGGCAAGGATTCAGTGTAAAGAGAAGCGGAGATGCAACTGCAATTATGGTCGGCTTTCCGTCAGTAGGAAAATCTACTTTGCTAAATGCCTTGACAAATGCAAATTCTCCAGTAGGAGCTTATGCTTTCACAACCTTAACCTGCATTCCTGGATTACTGGAATACAATCATGCAAAAATACAAATTCTAGACGTTCCTGGAGTTGTAGAAGGCGCTGCAACCGGCAGAGGCAGAGGAAAAGAAGTTTTGGCTTGCGCTCAAAGCGCAGATTTGGTAATCATAATCTTAGACATATTCACTCCAGAAATTGATGTGATAAAAAAGGAGATATATGAAACTGGCTTGAGAATAAACCAAAAGCCTCCTGCAGTTAAGATATCAAAAAAGCCAAGAGGTGGCATAGATATTGGAGCAACTGTCAGGCTGACCAAACTAAATCAAGAATCTATCAAAAATATTCTCAAGGAATTCAGATTAGACAACTCAAGCATCATAATAAGAGAAGACATAACAGATGACCAATTGATTGATGTAATAGAAGGCAGCAAGAAATATGTTCCTGCAATTACTGTGCTAAATAAAATTGATATGGTTGACAAAGAGGAGCTGGAAAGGATAAAGTCTATTGTTAAGCCTGATATTTGCATCTCGGCTGAAAAAGGCATAAATATTGGCCAGTTAAAAGAGATTATATTTGACAGGCTTGGATTTATGAGGGTGTATTGCAAAGAAATAGGAAAAAAGGCAGATATGAATGTTCCATTGATAATGAAGAAAGGATGCACATTAAGGGATGTATGCGTTAAGCTCCATAAAGACTTTGTATCAAAATTCAGGTTTGCAAGGATATGGGGAAAATCTGTAAAGTTTGATGCTATGGTAGTCAGAAACTTGGAACTTAAGCTGCAGGACAATGATATAGTGGAACTTCATTTAAAATAGCCAGAAACATTTATATATGCATAAAGCATACTATATGCTTAATGGTTATAAAAATAATGGAAAATTTTATGGTTAATATTGGATTTGCTTTCTACAGATTATTTTCAAACCTTAAATATTTCTTTCTCTATTTTAAATATTGATTAGATTTATTAAAAATCTATTCATTGCTAAAATGGCTAAAAATAAAGCTCTAAAAATAAGATTTGCAAAAACAAGGAAAGAGCTAGAGAAAGTTATAAAGCTAAGGGAAATTATTTTCATAAAAGGCCAAAAAGTTCCAAAGAGAAGGGAGAGAGATGGTTTTGACAATAATGCAAAACATATAATTGTTATTCATAAAAAGAAGTCTGTAGGCTGCGCAAGAGTAAGGTTTGTTCGCAATAAGGCAAAACTCGAGAGAATAGGCATATTAAAAGAATATAGGGGCAGAGGATTTGGTAAGGAAATTATGAAATATTTAATAAAATATTGCAAAAATCAAAATCCAAACGAGATTGTAATGCATGCACAATACTATCTTAAGGACTTTTACAAGAAATGCGGATTTATGGAAAGAGGTAAGATATTTATGGATGCTGGCATAAATCATATAGAGATTTACATGCCACTAAAAAACAAAAAGAATATATAAGAAAATAATTATCATTATATAGAATGAATATAACCTTGATTGGACCTAAAGGAACTGGAAAGACAACTGTTTCTAGGCTATTGGCCAGAACGCTGGACAAAAAACTCATATCAACTGATGAAGAAATAATCAAAAAAACAAAGCTGAGCTATGAAAAATACTTCAAGAAATTTGGGGAAGACAAGCTAAGGGAAATAGAATCAAGCGTAATAGAAAGCCTAAGCGATTTTGACGAATGTGTTTTTGATACCAACTGCGATACCGTCTTAAGGAACGAGAATATAATAAACCTCAAAAGAAACGGATTGATAGTTTTGCTTACAGCTGACAAAAGGGTAATAGCATCAAGATTGAAAAGCAACTATAATTTTTCAGATGATTTTCACGAAAGATGCAAAAAAGCCGCTGATTATGCAATTGATACTTCTAATTTGTCGCCAGAAGCTGTATGCGACTTGATAACTCATTATATCCAGATGGAACTCCAATAAACTATGGATATTACAAAATTAGCTGAAAGCCTAAATCCAATTGAAAGAAAAGTCGTTAAGGTTCTGGATAATTTCAGCTCTTTTTCTGATATTTTAAGAGTAACTGGATTAAAGGATATAGAGGTAATGAGGGCATTGCAATGGCTGC
This sequence comes from uncultured Methanosarcinales archaeon, assembly GCA_964407725.1. Classification (GTDB taxonomy): domain Archaea; phylum Nanobdellota; class Nanobdellia; order Woesearchaeales; family GW2011-AR4. The sequence goes on along the minus strand of CAYOWR010000140.1, from coordinate 337 downwards.
AAAACAAGAATATAATAAAAATAAAAGAAGAGCAAAAAGAATTGGTTTCGCTTGATGAAAATGGAATCAAATATTTAAAATACGGGCTGCCTGAAAGAATTTTTCTTGAAAGTTTAGAGAAACCTATAACATTAACAGAAATCTCAAGAAAGAGCAAGCTCAGCGCAGAAGAGCTCCAAGTTTCTTTGGGAACTCTAAAAGAAAAAAATGCGATTGAGGTATCAAAAGACAGGGAAATTATCCTATCAATCACTGACCAAGGCAGGCATTTGCTTAAAAAAGGGCTTGTTGAAGAGCAATTCCTAAAAGAGAAATTTGCTAAGGAGTTGAAGCAGCT
>CAYOWR010000139.1:0-3046 GCA_964407725.1 uncultured Methanosarcinales archaeon | reverse complement strand
GCAAAGTGACAAACATAAGAGTAAGCGCGGCAGAGGAGAAAAAAGGATTGGATGTAAGCCAGCACGGCGAAGAGGCATATGGGTAAAATTTAATTTTTTATTTTTAATTTATCGTTGCCTGTGCAATTCATATTTCCAAATTCTCTCTGCAAGAGGCATAAAATCAAATTCATGACGTGCAAGTTCTTGATAAACAACACCTCGCCTGAGGAAACTCCTCATGTATCTTACTTGGAAGTCACTAGCTCTTACACTTAACTTAGCTGGATAATTGTCATCATACCTTTGACTATGCAAAACATGCATAAAATTTGGAATCCACCATTCACGACCATTAACGTTTAGCGAAAAAAAATTGGGTATTAATCTGTTCACAACAGGGTCGTATGAGTGCCATAATCCCAGTAAATGTCCTATTTCATGCACTAAAGTTTGTGCTACAAGTGTAGCATAGGAAGTGTTACCCTCACTTTCTTCATGAACAAGTTCTCTACTGCTAGATAAATCTATCAACGCTACTCCTAACAATGTGCTTGCCGTACCAACACCCTTAGGTCGATGTGAATAGTAGGTCTCTCTTCTATGCCTAGACTCAAGCCTATCCTTGCACTCCCCCAAATAGCTAAATTCCTGAGATGTACAGAAAACTATGCTTAATTTACCATTTTTTTGTCCAATCTCTGGAAATGTAAATTCTTCATGTGAGTATGTTGGGTGTATAATTATTCCGAATTGTCTAAAGAAATCAACTGCCAATTGAACAATTTCCTGAAGTTCCCTTTGGCTAGGGCTTCCTTGCTCAAAAATTTCTAATTCTAAAGAAAGTGGTCTGAAATCGTCTGGCTCATTTGCTAAAAGTTTCTCTAAATCAAGGGCTCCCAACATCGATATATGTAAATGCCTTTCCTTTAAAAATATATACATTAAATTGTTTTTTACCAAATCTTTTTAAACTTCTTTCGAAATCTTTCTATTATGAAAACCGTAATGTGCGCCGGTACCTTTGACACAATCCATCCTGGACATTTGTATTATCTTTCTGAGGCAAAGAAATTTGGAGATAAATTAATTGTAGTTGTTTCAAGAGATGAAACATCAGAAAAATTCAAGGGAAAAAAGCCTGTTCACAACGAAAAAGAAAGATTGGAGCAAGTAAGAAGTCTTGAGATTGTTGATGAAGCAGTCTTAGGCAGGCAGGGAAATATCTTTAAGATTATTGAAGAAATCAAGCCAGATGTAATTTGCCTTGGTTACGATCAAAAAGTCCAGAAGCAGGAACTGGAAGATGAATTGAAGAAAAGAAATCTTAAAGCTGAAGTTATAAGGATAGGCTCGTACATGCCTAATGTCTATAAAAGCTCGAAGATGAGAAAATGAAAGAAATAATATTAATTATCTTATCATTTATCGGATTTGCAGTAACGTTCTACATATTTTATTCAAAAAAATACAATAAGCCAATGTACTGCCCAATTGGAAAAGACTGCGATGCTGTTGTAAAAAGCAAATACGGGGAAACTTTTGGCGTAGAAAATACTATACCGGGAATGTTATATTATGTTATAATTTTTGCTTATGGCCTTGCATTAAACCGAAATGTTTTTATACCAAATATTGTTTACTATTTAATAGTAGGTATAAGCTTTGGGTCACTTTTATTTTCAGCTTATCTTACTGCGGTGCAAGCTTTCGTGCTTAAGAAATGGTGCGAATACTGCATTATTTCAACTTTAGCATCATTGTTAATATTTTCGGTGTTGATGTAAATGGCAAATGATAAATCTAATTTTGGTGAATGGTCTTTGGCGCTTTTAAGAGTTGTTCTTGGAATTATCTTCCTTTATCATGGATATATAAAATTATTTGTTCCTGGCGGGTTTACCGATACAGTTAATTTCTTTGCTGCAGTAAAAATACCGGTTCCTCTTTATTCTGCGCTGCTTGTTTCAGTTGTTGAGTTTGTGGGCGGTGTACTGCTTATAGTTGGATTTTTGACACGATGGACATCTTTCGTTATAATGATTGAGATGCTTGTTGCATTTTTCACTGTGCATTTAAAGAACGGTCTTTTAGTGTCAAAAGGCGGCTATGAATTTGTGTTAGTGCTTATAGCTGCATTGCTGGTTGTTCTTGCAAAGGGAGCAGGCAAATATGCATGGGGAAAGAGTTTTAAGAACAGGCATTTGAAGTGAAATGCGGCTAACCGAAATAATTGAGTCAGTAGCTACGAATTTGCGCTTCACTCTTGCCAGAATATATTCTCCTACATGGAGGAAAGGTGCAGACAATTCTTACTATTTGAGTTTATATGTAGGACAAAATAAGGCTCGACACGTTCTAACATTAACTTACCCTCTGGATAAGCACACTATAGGCACAACTATTGATAATTTGGAAGTATTTGGAGATGGTGGGGCAGATGCATGTTTGAGACTTAGAAGAGCCAATTTTCCCGATGAGCAAAATCCCGAAAGAAATCCAGAGTGGTACAATCTTCTTTTAGAGGCATATTTTCGATCAGGAAACTTTTTATTGGCCAGACTGCAGAACAATAATATCATAAAAAGTATTTGGGATTTGAAAAGCGAAATATCTGGACTACTGGATATGACTTACGATGGTTTCCGAGAAATTTTGGCTCACTCCACCCTACCAGATGAATACAGAACAGCTGTTAGGGCGCTTCTCTAAGATATTCAGAATAATTCAAATTATTAACCTAAGAAACTAAACAATCTTCTTGGCTTTTGGATTTCTAATTTATCTTTATTCTCCATTCTGTATTTATTTACAACAACATGGCCGCAATAGTTATCATCAAAAGTAATAGACATGTCTTCAACAACTAATTTTTTAGAAAACATCGGACAATCTGTAACTAAAGTATCAGCATAGCCGCCTTCAAAGCCGATGTGAAAGCCGTATTTTACAGAATCTTTCTTTAATTGGGGAAAGTTTTCTTTTGTTATCCTTTTTCCAAGCCAGTCTTTCAAGCCGTCAGATGCAATTTGGGTTATCATTATTTCATATCCATTGTTAAGCATTT
>CAYOWR010000138.1:0-3050 GCA_964407725.1 uncultured Methanosarcinales archaeon | reverse complement strand
GAAAGCAATAATAGTTCATGAATATGGAGATGCTGATGTTTTAAAGTATGAAGATAGTGAAAAGCCAGAGCCCAAAGAAAACGAGGCAAGGGTAAAATTAGAAGCTATTGGCGTAAATTTCATTGATGTTTATCACAGAAAGGGTCTGTATCCTAATAAATTGCCTTTTATTCCGGGAATGGAAGGGGCTGGAATTGTTGATAAAATAGGAAAAAATGTTTCTGAGGTAAAGGAAGGCGATAGGGTTGCTTATGCAATGAACATTGGGAACTATGCGGAATATGCTATTGTGCCTGCATGGAAGCTTGTTAAAATACCCAGTTATATTGATTTTAAAACCGCTTGCGCTGCAATGCTTCAGGGAATGACTGCACATTACTTAACCCATAGCACATTTAAAATCAAAAAAAATGATATAATTTTATTGCATGCTGCTGCTGGAGGCGTTGGATTATTATTAACTCAAATTGCAAAGATGTTAGGAGCCAAAGTTATTGGCACTGTTGGAAATAAAAAAAAGGCTAAGTTAGCAGAAGAAAATGGTGTTGACAATGTCATCATATATACAAAAGAAAATTTTGAGGAAAAAGTCAAAAAAATAACCAATGGAAATGGTGTTGATGTAGTGTATGATTCTGTTGGAAAGGCTACTTTTGAAAAAAGCCTTAATTGCCTAAAAAGAAGAGGACTATTAGTTTCTTTCGGGCAGTCTTCTGGCACTATTCCTGAATTTAACACTAGGATTCTATCAGAAAAAGGCTCATTGTATTTAACGAGGCCTACACTGGCTGATTACGCCTCCAATAAAGAGGAAATTTTACAAAGGACAAAGGATATTTTTTCATGGATTAAGAATAAGGAATTAAAAATAAGGATTCATAAGGAGTTTAAGCTTTCCGAGGCTAAAAAAGCCCATGAGGAATTGGAAGGCAGGAAGAGTGCAGGGAAGATTTTGATGGTGCCTTAGTCTAAGGCTTATAGTGCTTTCTTATAAGCTTTGCATCTCTTTCTTTTTCATATATTCTTGTTGTTTTCATTTTCAATTCTACGAAAAGCCGCCACCACAAAACCCTGTATTTAGGTGGTATTCCAAAATTATCGCATGCATGGTTATACATGTTAAGAAATTCTACCGGACCCATCGTATAAATCAGATGATAAGCCTTGTCAAATGCCTGATTTGGCAGGTTAATTATTGTACACTGCTTGTTTCTTCCAATTACCGTGGAAAGCATATTTAAGGGATAACTTCTTCCTCCGGCAACTATTGCAGGCTCTTTTCCAATTTCTTTTGAAAAAAATAATGCAATAAAATAACACATTAAGCTGCCGCAATAATATGTCATGAAAGAACTGGTTGATAGCTGGCTGTCAAAAAATTCTTCAGCTTCTTCCTTTCCTTTTATCGTCACCAGTTTGTCTAATTTTGTTCTAAATTCCCTAATTTTACCCCTATCAACATCAAACCTCGGAAAATTTCTTTTTTTGGAAAAGTCCGCAAAACCTTCTCTACGCAGCTCAAGCAAGACGGAAAAAAGGAATAAGGCTCCGTAATTTGAGATTCTTTTTGCCTTTAATTTCCATTTATCTTCAAGCTTTTCCTCATAGATAAAAGCCCTGTGGACATGATCTACATGATGATGCATCTCATGAGCCGTAAAATTGTATATGGTCTGATAGTCTATTCTCCTAAAATGAATCCATGGAACAAGAAGATAATTAATAAGCCATAATCCGCTGAATTCTATATATGCGTGCTCGGCATCAGAAACTTTCTCGTCATAGCCACCATAATATTCTCTCTGGGTGATCCTCGATATCTTGACCTGCACTTCAAGATTATCTGAAGTAATTATAGCTGGAAAATCTTCCAAAACTTTCTGGATGATTCTTATAATAAAATTCGAAAGTAATTTTTGGAACAGTTCATAAGGATATTTTCTCTCAATATATTTTGCAAGCCCGATATATGGGATGTTTTTAAGCTCCCTTACATACAGAAATTTCAAGTCCGTGTCTTTTGCATTCTCAAATTTTTCTCTTTTTGTTTGGTACTCTAAGAAATTTTCAAAATCGTTCCTGTACTTTCTTTCTGAATAGTCATCAAAATCCAAGACAACCTTTACCTTTTTTCCATGAACGGAAATTTCCATAAGATATCTCTGGAATAAGAAGTTTAAAAGATTTATGGAACCGCTATCTAAGTTCCATTAGTTTAATTGCAGCCTCTACAGCCCTTTTGGCGTATTCTGCTGCCTTTTTTTCAGCCTGCTGCCATGAAACTCTTGGGCCTATAATGCCGAATCCAATTGGCTTGTCATATTTCAAGGAAAGCTCAATCAGCTTTGGTGCGACAGCATTTACAATAACCACATCATGCTGCGTCTCGCCCTGAATAACAGCTCCCAAAACAACTACTGCATCAATTTTCTTATTTTTTAATATTTTATTTGCTGCAAAAGGTATCTCAAAAGCCCCAGGAACATGGATTTTTTTTATTATTTTTGCTTTTAAAGCGCGAGCAGCATTTTCTGCATTTTTTTCCATCTTCGAGGTTATTTCGCGATTAAAGTCAGAAACTACTAAAGCCAAGTTTGTCATTTTCAGTAATTATCCCCATTATTTTTTATATTGAGTTAATTTTTATTAAATTGTACAATGGTTTTTATGTTTTAATAAGGTTTACATTAATTTAAATTTATAATTATTATTTTTAATGAATACAATTTTATTGTTTTATTGAATTATATTTTAATTGTCCCTTCGTCATCCTTGCCCTGCCTTATTCCCATGCCTGCGTTTTTTGTCAGGGAAGTTTTGCTTTTTAGCAGCGCTAAAGCGTTCAAAGCGTGCTTTTCAGCCCTGTTTTTCGCTATTTTGTATAATTCCTTGCTGGTTTTAGCTTCATCAGGATGTATGAATATCTCGAGAATATGCTTCCCTGCCATCAATTGGGCCTGCTGTATTCCAAGAGAAGCTTCATGGCTGCATTGTTTGTCTATTTCCTTTGTTCCTGCCATGCCAAATGCCATGACAATGCTGCATTTGTA
>CAYOWR010000137.1:0-3066 GCA_964407725.1 uncultured Methanosarcinales archaeon | reverse complement strand
GAATGAAGGCTTGGGAACGAAGCTGCATCCAGTTTTGAGATAATATTTGTATGGGAAAGCTTTTCCGGCCTTTCCTTGAAGTAAAAAAACCTTATGAGAAAAACTATGATATAAATTATTAGGAAACCAAAAACTAATTTAGTAAATGTTTGATAGTCTTTTTCAAAAAGGAATATTAACGCAAAAAAAATGCATGCGAAAAGGCTGCCAAATGCGCTTATATCCCTAATCAAGTCATTTTTTTGCCTTTCAATGAAATCAGATGACATTTTTGTTAAAAATTGATAAAGATTTAAATAAATATCGGATTAACTTTATCTATGCGCTACAAACGCCAGGAAATATTCAAGGAAATAGGCAGGAAAGGACAGGATAAATTAAGAAAAAGCACTGTTGCAATAATAGGGCTTGGTGCTTTAGGAAGCGCTTCCTCAGAACTGCTTGCAAGAGCAGGAATTGGAAAATTAATTCTTATTGACAGGGACATTGTTGAATTATCAAATCTTCAAAGGCAATCATTATATGATGAAAGCGATATCGGAAAGCCAAAAGCATTGGCTGCAAAAGAGAAATTAAATAAGATTAATTCTGAAGTTGAAATTAATATTTTTATTGATGATTTAAATTTCAATAACATTAGCGAATTGATTTCAATTGACGGAAAATCCAATAACGAAAAATCCAATACTAAAAACATCAATAAAAAAATAAATAATAAAAAAAATAAAATTAACCTAATCCTAGACTGCACTGATAATTTAGAAACTAGATTTCTTATCAATGATTTTTCAGTAAAAAATAATATTCCTTTTCTCTATTCTTCTGCAGTCGGTAGCAAAGGATATGTGTTCAATGTAGTTCCGGATAAAAATAATCCATGCTTAAGATGCTTTTTAAGAGAAGCGACTCAATTAGACACTTGCGAAACATATGGAGTTTTAAACACAATAGTTAATTTGATTTCATCAACACAGGTAAATGAAGCAATAAAGATATTATTAGATAAAAATTATGAAAAAAACCTTTTATTTTTTGACATCTGGAAAAATGAGTTATTAAAGTTAAAGGTGAATAAAAATAAAGATTGTCTATGCTGTGTAAAAAACTATTTTGAATATTTGAGCGGGAAAAAATCCTCTAAAATCATAAAAATGTGCGGCAATGAAATTTTTCAAATCAAAACTAAATCAATAGATAAAAAACAGTTCAATGATTTAAAAAACAAATTAAAAAAAATTGGAAAGATTATAGATTTTGGGTATTGTGCTAATTTCAACAACAATTTAACTATTTTTCAAGACGGAAGGGCTTTGATAAAGGCAAAGGATGAGAAGGAAGCAAAATCATTGTATTCAAAGCTTGTTGGGAATTAGTTTTCACCACTAATAAATAAATAATTAGGATATATTTAAATATATATAATTTATTCTTCTTTATAGGGTGTTAAAATATTTATGGGAGATGTATCAACACACACTATAAAAGGCCTACTGGGGTTTAGAGAATCGGTTACACCTGCTGGATTGTCTGTACTCACAGATTATTTGCCACCCGAAATAATCAGGCCCCAATCAGTAGTTTTCATATATTTCTGGGCTGGTAACTGGCACGATCCTAGTGATATGTATGGCCTTGCACATACAGCTGAGCATAAGGCCCTTGAAAAATCATCAGAATTTATGCCTAGGGAAGCACTATTTAGACAAAGGGATGCTTTAGGGGCATATTTTAATGCTGAGACTAGGGAGTTATCTACAAGATATTTGGCAAAAGTACTTGACCCAAATCTTTTTCCCACATTGGAGCTTTTATTACAGCAAGCATTATTTCCAAAAGTAGACGGAGATGAACTTGAGATTGAGAAAGGGGTTGTCCAAGAAGAAATAAGGCGTTGCAAGGCAAATCCTGAAGATTACCCAGGGCTGCGTGTAAAAGGTATTGTTTTTGGTGTGGAGCCTTTCTCCTTGTTCGGCCTAGGTTCAATTGAAGGAGTGGCAAATATAACCCGAGAAGCAATTTTGGATTTCCGAGCAAAATATTATACACCAGATAATGCAACTGTTGTAGTGATAAGTCCTTATGATTATGGACATGGAACACTTGAAGCAAGAGCGGACAGATTCCATGCTGACGTAGTAAGCTTAGTAAGTAAGTACTTTGATAGATTGCCTAAATTCAATGGTCATAGGCCCGGCCCACGCACACATTCTATATCAATTGATGGACCTCGTGTTGTTCATGAAGATATTGGACATGATAATGTATATTTAGCGCGAGGCACCCAGAATGGAGCGGTGTATGGAAATGCCGATGATATTAGTACTTGGATTTTATCTTTTATCCTTAATAGCAGGATGAATGATGAAATGCGAGAAAGGAGAGGAATGGCTTATGAAGCAAAATGCGAGTTTACAAGGCCTCCAGAAAATTTTCTTTTAATGAATGCTTCGTGCCATCCAGCAAATTTGCCAAGAGTTGAACAACTTATAGAGCAGATGCAGGGAGAATTATCACAAAGTGTGCCAGAAGAAGAATTTCTTTTGCAACAAGGAGTCTTGAGAGCTACTGTGCAGAGAAAATACAGGCTTGGCACCTCCAGAATAAGAGAACATCTTGACCAACGCCTTGGAGTAGATAAAACTTATGCAGGGCAAATGTCACAAATCGATGCACTAACCCCCCAACATGTAGTAGTTGCTGCTCAACATCTCTTTGCTAAGCCTTACGCGCACTTTACTTTAGGCAGAAGACAATAAACCTAAAGCTCCTTCTGCTCTACTGGAATATGCGCCAATTCTATCCCTATTTTCTTTGCAACATCAAAAATCCTTTCATCTCTGTAGAATTCACCGTAATAAATCTTTTTTATTCCCGCGTTTGCTAGCATCTTGAAGCATGGCCAGCATGGGCTTGCAGTTATATAAACTTCTGCCTTATCTATCATCACTCCATTCTTAGCTGCCTGAAGTATTGCGTTTGTCTCTGCATGAATTGTTGCAACACAATGGTTGTTTTCCATCATGTGGCCGACTTCATCGCAATGCGGCATTCCCCTTATGCTTCCAT
>CAYOWR010000136.1:0-3073 GCA_964407725.1 uncultured Methanosarcinales archaeon | reverse complement strand
AAAGAGATAGGAAATGCGGAAAAAGACAGGATTATAATATACAAAGTACCATAAATTCTCTCAAAATGAGTTATACAAAATTAGCAATAAAGGGTGCAACAATAGTGCTTATCATATCAGTTTTATCGGCAATACTGGGCTATCTAGTTAGGCTTATACTGGCTAGAAATTTGTCTTTAGAAGAGTTTGGACTATTCTATTCCATATTTGCATTCCTGGGCATGTTTGGTGTCTTCAAAAGCCTGGGGTTTGACAGGGCGCTGATAAAGTTCATCCCGGAGTTTATGCATAAAAAAAATTATGACCGGGTAAAAAGCTCGATAATTTACGCCTCTGTTGTTCAGCTTTTAACAAATACGGTCGTGATTATGGGGATATACCTGACTTCAAGCTACCTTGCCCAGAATTTTTTTCGCAACCCTCAGTCTGATATTGTCCTTAAGCTGATGGCAATAGCCTTTTTCCTTGACAGTTTCGTTTTGGTGCTGAAGTTCGCTTTTCAGGGATTCAAGAAGATGGCTTATTTTGCAGGTATAGACCTTGTAAAAATGCTGATCATAATCATAATAATATGGATAGGGATAAGCATGGGTTATGGCATATTAAGCCCTGTTGCCGCATATATAATAACCCCAATTATTGTCATGCTGGTTTTTGGATTCATACTGCTAAAAAGGACTTTCCCAAAATTCCTGAAATCAAAATTCATCTATGAAAGAAAATTGATGAAAAGTATCTCAAGATACAGCATTTTCGCGATGTCTTCGGGAGTCGGGATGGTTATATTTGGGTATACGGATACCATACTCCTCACTTATTTTTCCGGGTTAACGTCTGTTGCCCTGTACAATGTAGCGCTGCCTACAGCAAAAGTCCTCATGTATTTTCCGAGGTCAATTGCAGGCATATTGCTTCCCATCACTTCTGAACTTTGGGCAAAGAAAGAAAAATCATTAGTACAGGACGGCATGGAATCCCTCTATAAATACACAATAATAATCATAATACCTGTTGTTTTTATCATGCTGTCCTTCTCCGACCTGCTGATCAATGTTCTATATGGAAAGGACTATTTACCTGCAAGCAATACTTTAAAGATATTAAGCATAGGCATGATTTTTGCAGTCCTGTATGTGATAAATATTAACTTCTTTTCAGGGATAGGGAAGCCTGAAATAAACAACATTATAGTCTACTCTGCAGCATTATTCAATCTGGCTGCAAATTTCATTATGATTCCGATGTTCGGGATTATCGGGGCTGCAATATCGACGACAGTGAGCTACTTTATCATGATGGTTATAGGGTTGGTTAAGATAAGGAGGTACATTAAAATTAGGTTCCCTATGAAGGCTTGGATTAAAACAGGCATAGCGGGGATAATTTTTATCTTCATAATATCCTTGCTGAAGGGTTTTACAGGATTGAATGTCTGGATTGAAACTTCAATAGTGTTGTTCATCTCTATACTGTCTTATGTCGTACTACTGTTCTTGTTCAAGATAATGAGTTTTAATGAGCTAAGAGGGTTGTATAAAAGGGTAAGATAATGGATGCAAAAAATAAAAATCCCAATCGCCCCAAGGGGCGGGGTATTTTTAATGTTGTAAATTCCCTGAAATATTTAGCTTGTTGGTTCATGAACCCATTCACTGCAAGCAGTGGGGAATTTTCAACAATTAAAATTTTCGCAGTTTCAGCTGCTTTCATGCTATTTTTACCTTTAATTTTTATAATTTTATTCTATTTAAATATAGATCATATTGCTGATTACAACACATCAATGCCAAAAAATTTTACAGTGGCTTTCATTGGAGACCATGGTTTGGGCAACAATGCAAAAGAAGTCCTTAGGCTCATAAAAAATGAAAATGCGGATATGGTCCTGCACCAGGGTGACTTTGATTACGAAAATAATCCAGGAAAATGGGATCAGCAGATTAATGAGATTCTGGGGCCAGAATTCCCATATTTTGCTTCAATAGGAAATCATGAGCTCGTGTTATGGAAAGATTATCAAAAAAAATTGTATAGCAGATTAAGCAAAATTAAAGGTGCAAAATGCATTGGAGATTTAGGTGTTGCTTCAGCTTGTTACTATAAAGGGCTTTTCTTTATTTTATCTGGGGTTGGGACAAGGGGGTATGGCTACCCCAACAAGAACATACCAGGATTCCTTCCTTGGCGTTTTAGATATGGAATGACTGCTGTACCATCCCAGTTTCTTCATGGGCTTTACATCAAAAGGCAACTTGCCAAAGACGACTCTGCTTGGCGCATATGCTCTTGGCACAAAAACCAGAGACTGATGCAGGTCGGCGGCAAAGTGGACGAGACTGGTTGGCAGGTATATGAAGAATGCAGGAAAGGGGGGGCAATAATCGCTACAGGCCACGAGCATTCATACTCAAGAACACATTTAATGGAAAATTTTGAAGAACAGACCATTGCATCAATTTCAAATACGCTGGAAATTGAAAAGGGCAAGACCTTTGCATTTGTATCGGGACTGGGGGGCAAAAGCATACGCGACCAAGTTGACGAGCTTGCATCCAAACCATGGTGGGCAGCGGTTTATACAACCAACCAGAATGCCAGCTACGGAGCATTATTCTGCATTTTCAATGTAGACGGAATTGAAAACGAGGCTTATTGCTACTTCAAAGATATAGATAAAAATATTATAGATGAATTCGATATTACCAGCCATGTAATTTATAGGAATTCACATTAATAATTGTATTATAAAGCATAGGTTTATTGACTAGGGGTTTTGAAAATGATTAAAAAATGTCCAGTATGCTCAAGCGGAAATATTAATCGTGTAGACAATTCATTAAGCATCTTTAGATGCAATGACTGCACCCACGAATTTGCCGTAATTAGGAAAGAACAGCAGGAGAAATATGAAGAAGGATACTACAATGTAAAGACCAAGAACTGGTTTTCGCACCCGAACTATAAATTGTTTGACTTCATATTAAGCCAAATTTCAAAGAATAATGATGCATCCTTACTGGATATTGGTTGCGGAAATGGGCATTATTCATACGCTCTAAAAAGAATGGGGGCT
>CAYOWR010000135.1:0-3106 GCA_964407725.1 uncultured Methanosarcinales archaeon | reverse complement strand
TTTCATTGCTATTGTTGCATGAAATGCAAAATCTCTTTCATAATCAAATTGTCTGAGTTGACAATAAGGTTTTAGTATTTGAGATAAATTCCATCTAAATTCATCTAATTCTTTGCTTGGCTTAACATCCAAAAATATGACTTTGCTATTCTCAAATGCACTAAAACCATCAATCTCTAAATTCATCAAAGGACACTTAGTACATAATCGGTTAAAATCACCAATTAGCCTTTCCTCATCATTTGTATAAAATGGACCAACCAAAGTAATGTGAGGTATTGCTCTTTTATATCCCAACCTGAATTTTTTGTTTATTTCATACACTAACTTCTTAATCTCGTATTTTGCTTTTCCATGAAATCTAAATTCAATTAGGTAATGTTTCATTTAATTATCACCAAAAATTTTGAGTTGAGGTATAGTAAATACCATCCTTAGCTACGCCCACCCCTAAATCACTATATTGTGAGTTTAGTATATTAGACCTGTGACCCGGACTATCCATCCAAGATTGTACCTGTGCTTTAGCAATACTAGCAGGGTCATTATCAACATACCCTATACCCTCAACATTTCCTGTAGCCATCTTACCTATATTCTCAGCCAATCCTTCTGTGTACCAACCACCGCCGAGTTGCTTTACTTGTGCGAATCCTGCCTTTCTAGCTCTATCGCTTGGGTCTTCTCCATTAAGGTTTATATGTGAAAAGAAATTATTATTTGCCATATCCTCGCTGTGTGCACGTGCAATTTCTGCAATTTTATTATTCCATCTCAGTTCAGATAAACCATGAAACTTTCTTTCAACATTAGTATACTCCAATATCTTTAACTCTATCAATCTTACTTTTGCAACACATTCTTCATCATTAGGGTAAGAATCATAATTACAGCCGCATTTTGAGGCTTTGTTTATTAATATTCCATCATCACAATAAAATGGCTTATCATTTGAACATTCGTCATAAGCAGTTCCATCATTGCATGTTTTTACACAATTATTCCCTCTTTTGACATATCCATCAGGACAACCACATTTATTAGGATTATAAATAAAATTTCCTTCTATACATTGCATCTTTAGTTTTGGAGAACAATCAGGCTCAATAGTCCCATCAGAGCATTTTATATAAACACATTTTTTATCTTTTAATTTATAGAATTCTGGACAACCACATACTTCTGGATTTTCAACAAGTTTTCCATCCACGCATTGTTTTGGTTTGTTTTTTGAACATTCTGGCTCATAAGTTCCATCTTGGCACTTAACCTCATTTATGCACTCATTTTTATAAATTCTTTTGCCAGTTGGACATCCACATTTTGTAGGTTCTTGTCTTAAACCGCTTATAGTGCAATACAATGGTTTTTCATTAGAGCAGGAATCTATTTTTGTATTATCTTCACATAGTATCTCTTTTCCTATGGCCTTAAAAACAAAATTTCTTATTAAAGGATATCTAGGTTTGGTTCTGTTTATTGTTATTGGCTCTGTGTAGCTTGCAACATTAGTGACATCAATCTGTTTGGCAGGTTCTCTTTGATATGAAGATACACTTTCAACTTTGAATTTAAGAGTTTTATACTCTCTTTTGAAAATTCCTTTGACAGAATACACGTCTTTTGTTGTTCCAATGTCTGGAAGATATTTTTTAAGTTCATTGTATGACCAATCCAAAACAATAGCATTGTCATAATCATCTACTATGGAAAATACATGCACTCCTGCATTATTATTTCCTTCTATGCTCCTTCTGAGAAAACCATTTAGGGTTGCTTGTTTATTCTCTGAAGCATAAACATCATTAGTATACTCAGAAAATGAAATCTTATTGGAAACATTTTGTTTTGAAGTAATAGCTTTTGTGCTTGTAACATTCTGCACTTCTCCATATCTGATAGTACTTGTTGAAGCATATATTAATAATGATAATAATAAGATTAGTATTGTGCATGCAATAGCTACCTTTTTCAGTAATGGGGACAATTTATGAATAGGTTTAGGTTCTGTAGAGCTTGTAGGTTCTTCTGTTGGTTTTGTTGGTTCTGATTGTGTTTTTGAATAAAGTTTCTTCCAATATTCAAATAAATTCCATCCGTAAATTGAATATACTGAATTCAAAAGTTTTTGACAGGATGAACTAAATTTTGAATCGTGCTTTGACTCAACAAGGATTGGCATAAGTTTTTGTAGAATGTCTTTTACCTCGAAACTTGAAATTTTTTTATCCTTCAATATTTCTTTCCTAATATTGCCTATCTGAGATTTTACTTTATTAGAAAAATGGATATTAAAACTTGGATTAAATATTTTATTAACGAAATATTTGGATTCATGGATGTACTCTTTAATGGGTTCTTTTACTCCTACATCTTCATGCGGCGGTTTTGGAGTTTCTACAAATATATCTTCTGGATAACAGTCATGCAACCACGGATGCCTTAATTCAATTGGAACATATCTGCTACATCTTCTACATTTATACGGCATATGAACGCTTGTTTTTGGATTATAATCAGGGCATGGATGCACATTTTCTGGCATACCCCACTTGGGTATTCCAGTCCAAGGTTCGTGTGGCCTAATATGCTCGGTACAAAAGTATTTTCCGCAATGTTTACATTGTAAAGTGAATCCTTCTTTTTTACAGAGGTGATAATTGCAAAAACCGCTATAAGCTTTTCCAAGAGGCACAACCTTATCATATTCCTTTCTAAGTTCGTAGTCAATTAGAACGTCGTAAGCTTCCTTAATTTCTCTAAACTTTTCAAGTGCGAAATGACTCTTGTTAATATCTGGATGATATTTTTTAGCTAATAACTTAAATGCAGATTTAATTTCTTCTGCTGTAGCAGATTTATCCAAATCCAAAATTTCATAATAGTTTTTCTTTTTATCCATCTTGGATTATTGATTAATTTTTCTGATTTTAATTAAGGAATTGAATTTACCCCCAAATATAACTAAACCTCTTTAACCCATATTTAAATATTTGTAACGTTTCTCGCCTTTAGTGAATTCTTTTTATCGTCATTAGCCCCCGATTCTATTTCAGTTTATAGTTTCGTAAAGCCCACGATTCATAATAGTATAATAAAAAAGTTT
>CAYOWR010000134.1:0-3118 GCA_964407725.1 uncultured Methanosarcinales archaeon | reverse complement strand
TCAAGAAATATTTTAAAATTCTGCTCAAACTGCTAAAGCCGGAAAATTTGTATTTTGATATGAATATCAAGGAACTAAAAAATACAATCATAAAAATTGGAGATATAACAATAAAAACTTATAAAACGATGCACAGCAGCACTACAGAAAGCATAATCTACAGGATTGAACATAAAAACAAGTCTTTTGTATACACAGGCGATACTGGCTACTGTAATGAAGCAATTGAGGCTGCAAAAAATGCTGATGCCCTATTGACAGAATGCACCTTTATTGACAATAAAAATGTTAAAGGTCACTTGACACCGTCGCTAGCAGGAAAACTTGCCTCAGAGGCGAATGCCAAGCAATTAATCTTGACGCATTTTTCTCCTGCTGTATTAAAGGCGCCAATTGAGCAGCTTTCTGGTAAGGAGTTCAAAGGAAAGATAATCCTTGCAAGAGACAAATTGAAATTAAATATTTAATGAACAATATTTATTAAAAAATAGAAAAGTTTATAAATAATGAACGATTTCTTAGTATAGTTGTTTTTGATTATTAAATTGATTTTAATTGTTAATGCCGTGCCCTATTGTAATAGGCAAGAAGCACTGAAAACATTAAGCGCGGAACACATTAAACAAAATCAACAATAACAATAAAATTAAAATAAATCAAAATTTAACGACCTCTTTAAGCATGGTGGTGGAGGTAACCCGTTGCCACTGCTTATTGCAGATGAAATAACTACGAGGGGCACCAATTATAGTCGGGAGGGTGCATGGGTCTCGGATTGATTAAAGATTTTAAATATATTGAATAAAATGGAAGAATTATCAAACATTTTCACAAAAATAAATATTCAGATATTAGAACTTCTATCAAAGGAAAGGCTCCACATAAGAGAAATTGCTGAAAGGGTCAAATGCAGCCCTGCAAAAGTCCACGCTTGCATTAAGGTCTTTAAAAAAAACGATATAATCAAAGAGGTTGACGACAAAAACAGAAAAGTCATTGTTTTGAATTTAGATAATGATTTAACAAAAAATATATTGCAATTAATAAATATTGATAAATCAATACAAACTTTTCCTTCTGAAAAAATTAATTTGTTCGATGCTATAAGCCCTTTTGATTTCAGGTATTATGGAAGAAACAAAAAAATTTTTGACAAATTGCAGCCTTATCTTTCCGAATCGGCTTTTATTAAATATGCTTTGCAGGTTGAATATGCGCTGGCAAAAGTTTTGGCAAAGAACAAAATATGCTCAGAGAAAATCGCCGAAGAAATCAAAAAAGCATGCAGGCAAGTTACTCCAGAAGAAGTCTATATTGAAGAAGACAGGATAAAGCACAACATAAGAGCTTTGGCAAACTGTGTAAGAAACAAGGTAAGCGAGGAAGCAAGGCCCTTTGTCCATTTTACAGCAACAAGCTACGACATTATCGCAACAGCTGATGCGTTAAGATACAAGGAATTTGCAAATAATATACTAGTTCCAGAATTAATAAAGCTTGAATCAACATTGATAAATCTGGCTTTGAGGGAAAAAAATACCCTGCAGATTGGCAGAACTCATGGACAACACGCCGAGCCAATTACTTTTGGATTTTCAGTTGCGCAGTATGTAAGCAGATTAGGAGATTCAATTTTGCACGTCAAGAAGGCTGCAAACAATCTAAGAGGAAAAATGGCGGGAGCTGTCGGAGCTTATAACGCATCTTCATTGTTTTTTAATGATCCAGTAAAGTTTGAAGAAGACATCATGAATGAGCTTGGATTAAAAGCATCACCTATATCAACGCAAATAGTCGAGCCGGAATTTCTGGTTTATTACATTAACAGCATTGTCACAGCTTTTGGAGTTATAGCGGATTTGGCAGATGATATGAGGCATCTGCAGAGAAATGAAATTGCTGAAGTAGGCGAGCCATTCGAGGCAAAACAAGTTGGCTCTTCAACTATGCCGCAGAAAAGAAATCCGATAAACTTTGAAAATGTAAAAAGCATGTGGAAAGCTACAATGCCAAGGATAATAACCACTTACATAGACCAGCTTTCAGAGCATCAAAGAGACCTGACAAATTCTGCATCAATGAGATTTGTTCCGGAAATTTTGGCTGGATTTTATGTTTCAATAGTCCGCTTGGAAAAAATTATGTCAAATCTAGTGGTTGACAAAGCCAATATGCAAAGAAACTTCAATACAAGCAAGCACATGATTATTGCAGAGCCATTATATATTTTGTTGGCTGCCAATGGTCACCCTGACGCTCACGAATATGTTAGAGAGATGTCTTTAAAATCTCAAATTGAGAAAAAGCCATTAATTCAATTAGTCAAAAACGACAAAACAATTCAGATATATTTAAGAAAATTCAGCAAAAAACAATTGGATATTCTTTATAATCCTGAGAAATATATTGGAATTGCCGCTAAAAAGACTGAGATGGTTTGTGAACAGTGGAGGAAAGAGTTTAGGATTTAGTTCTTTTTCCACACAGTTTTAATTGCCGTTTAAGTATCAAAATCAATATATAAATCTCTATACCAGTATACAAAAAAGAAACATTTAAATATACCTTCTTTTAGAGAAATAGGACATGAATAGTTATATCTACAAACTGAGGAATATGGAAAGGCATATTTTGGCTTACCCTAAGTTCTTGCTGCTATTCATTACAATCCTTATAGCATACCTAATCTTCTCTGGGCGATTTTCACAGCCATTAAATGATTATATATTATCAGCAGGCTTTTTTGGAGCTTTTCTGGCAGGAATATTATTCACTTATGGGTTTACTGCAGCGCCGGCAACTGCTTTGCTGCTCCTTATGGCTGAAAAGCAAAGCTTGTTGGCAGCTGGCTTGATAGGCGGCTTGGGAGCTTTAATAGGTGATTTATTGATATTCAGCTTTATAAGAACTTCTTTTGCTGATGAAATCGAAAAATTGTCGCATGAAAAGATATTCAAGAAATTCAACGGCAATTTGCCTTCTAGCATAAAGAAATATCTTTTGCCGGTTTTCGCTGGATTTGTAATTGCTTCCCCATTGCCAGACGAAATAGGTGTTACTTTATTGGCAGCTTATAAACATATATCATTTGAAGCTTTCACAATTTTGTCTTATAGTC
>CAYOWR010000133.1:0-3141 GCA_964407725.1 uncultured Methanosarcinales archaeon | reverse complement strand
GCTGGTGAGCGAGTCTCCCTTCGCTCGCCTCGCATTCGACTAATTTCCTTGAGATTTTGCTGAATTGCTTGATAATGCTCACAACAAGAGATGGCAACCTTCAACTTTTCAATAACGCCTGTTTTTAGAAAAGTTTATATTCACGGCTTTAGAATTCTTAATTAAAAAAGTGGTGTATATGTTGGAACTAAAGGAAAGCTTCAAAAAAGAGGTAAAAAGCCTCAAGGACTATATAATTCTCATAACTTTGGACGCAAAAAAATACCAGAACGTCCCTATTGAAATATTAAAGTATTTGATAAATGAGCAGGGAGTGCCTGGCGTGTATGTAACGTTAAACAAGCCTTATGAAATAATGCGCCGCAATCTTGAAAACAACAGCATCGACCAGCGGCTTGTGATATTTATAGACGCTGCTTCGAGAGCAGAGCAATCCAAGAAAGTGGAAAACTGCCTTTACATAGGAAACCCTGAGAAATTAAGCGACATCTCTGTTGCGATGGACCAGGCCGTAAAAGCCCTTTCCACAAGCGACAAGTTCCTCATTTTTGACTCTTTGAACACTTTAGCAATTTTCAACAAGCCTGCAACAGTTGCAAGGTTCGTGCATTTTCTTGCCAGCAAGATGAGGGAATGGAAGATAAAAGGCATCGTAATAACATTGGATAAAGAGACAGACCAGTCGCTGTTGGATGAGCTTACGCAATTTGCAGACGCAAGGATTGACTTGGGAGGTGGGGATTGATGGTGGACGCATTGGATATTATCAGCGTTTCAACTGTGATATTTGGAATTGCTTCATTGCTCCTGATTTCAAGGGCAAGGAGCAGGCTAAGCAACGGCTCGATAAGGAATTATTTGGGCAGCTTTGAAATATGCCTCTCTTTCATTATCATCTTCTCAGTCTGGCAGACGATAAGGGGCCTTCTTGACATCAGCATCCAAGTTGAAAATTTCATAAGCTACCCTGAATATATTTTCCTAATTTTTGCTTACATTGCATTTGTTATAGCCTCTTTCAGGGTCTTGAAAATAAGTGATGAGTTTGGATTCAATGACTATGGGAAAAAAATAAACAAGATAATAAGTGAAAAGCCGGCGCATGCCTCTCAAGCGGCAGAAAATAAAAAAAACAAAAAATTTCAGCCAAAAAAAAATAAAAGAGCAAAAATCTCCTAAAATGCAATCAAAAGCCCAGGTTAGCGTCGAGTATATGATGGTCATGGGTTTTGCAGTCGTTATGACAATACCTTTGCTTATGATTTATTACACTTATTCGTCAGATTCGGCTGATTCCGTTGCCACAAGCCAGGCTCTGCAGATTGCAAGAAAGATTGTCGATGCATCAGAATCGGTGTATTACCTGGGAAAGCCGTCCCAAACGACTTTAAAGCTGAATTTTCCCGAAAAAATAGTGTCAACGAACCTCTCAAGCAGGGAAGTATTATTTAAAATGAAGACCAACGCGGGGCTCAATGACGTATTTCAAGTGTCATCAGTAAACATGAGCGGCAGCCTGCCTATAACTGCAGGCATTCATATAGTGACTATTAAGGCAGAAGATGGATATGTCCAAATAACTTCGAATTAAGAATAATCCAATATTATAAAAAAGAGGTGGAGCATGCATTCTAAATCTCAGGTTAGCTCTGAATTTTTCATATTTGTAGGATTGGCTTTCTTGGTGGCAATAGCTTTTGCGCTTGCTTCGTTGGATCAGCTTCAGCAGTTTCGAATTGCGAAGGAAAGCGAGGCTGTAAAGGATCTTGCATTAAAGATTCAAAAAGAGGCAGTTATAGCCTCATCTGTTGAGGATGGCTACTTCAGGGCATTTGAGCTGCCAGACATGCTTGACAACGTCAATTACTCCCTGTCAGCAATGAATAACACTTTGACAGTGCTGTCAAAAAACAGCATGTATACAGTATCAATCCCAAGCTTTATTGGAAATATCACCAAAGGAACGAACAAAATAAACAAAACTGGGGGTGTTGTGCATATCAATTAGGTCATCAAGCAAGGCGCAGGCATGGTACATGGATTTTGCGATAGCCCTGCTCTTATTCACATTCACCTTGGTGGTTTATTTCGGCCACACCAACAATATTGATAAGCAGGATAAGGGCAACTTAGATTTGATGATAAAAGACGCAAAATCCATTTCAAATTCTTTGGCTTTGGAAGGCTTCCCAAAAGACTGGGACAACGCCAGTGTAGTAAGGATTGGAATAAGCGACAACCAATATCTGAATTCCACAAAACTGAAAAAATTAAAGCAGATGAACTACACATCCGTCAGAAGAAGATTAGCGACCACATTCGATTTCTTTGTTTACTTCACAAATGAAAAAAATGAAGTTTTAAACATAAAAGGGGTGTGCGGCGCAGGATACCCTTTGATAAATACCACATTCAACATCAAAAGCGCCTATTATTATTCGGACACAAACGATGATTTTTTATTGGATTTTATGGACAGTGATTTTAAAGCTGACATCTATTTTGGAGACAACCCAAGCGATGACAATGATATTGACAGCCTTAGGCTGAACATAAGCAAGTACCAGCTTCTTGTGATGGAGCATCCCTTGCTGGCTACTTCAGACTATAACAACATTAAGGACGAATTGAACAATTTCTCTTCAAGCGGCAACTTGCTCATGATAAGCGGGGAGCTGACAACAGCGCAAGGAAAGGATCTTGTCGGAGCTGATTTTTACAAGAAATCCGGCCAGTCGACAAGTGATAGAAACTCAACAGTGAATAATACTGATGAGGCGCTTACATTGGCTGTTGGCGAGAATATTGTTTTTGCGCAAGCGTATTATGTCGAGAACAGGTCTGAATCAAGCAATTTCCTGCAGATAGCAACTTTCAACAGCGATGGCGCTAATGCAATATCAAAATGGGAATACGGCAACGGAACAGTTTATTTCTTCAGCGATTTTGATGTGTCTGCATTTAACGGCAATTTTGCTGAAAAGGTACAGGACACTGTGAGTTCCGTGATTGAAACCACTTGCAGTCCAATAAATCTCACAGCTATAACTCCAAAAAACCTCGCAAAGACAGAGAGATACCTCATATACAACTCGAAACCGGTAAAAATGGCAGTATATGTATGGCAATAAAGCTTGGCAA
>CAYOWR010000132.1:1139-3142 GCA_964407725.1 uncultured Methanosarcinales archaeon | reverse complement strand
TAGCCACATCATGGGCAAGCATCAAAGAGGCCTACAACAAGGCAGCTGAAAAGCAGATATGCAAAACGAGCGTGCTTACCCATTCAAGGCTGAAGCTGAAATATGCTGATTTTTCAGGAAAAATAAACTGCCCCACAATCAAGCTTAAGATTGATGACAAAGACGAGAATGCAGTCAAGGGGCGGATAGCATCTGCAATGTATGACTGCTGGGACAAGTACGGCAAGGGAAAGCTGGAGCTTTTTGCAGATGACAACGTTTACTGCGCAATATGCACAAGGATAACACTTGATAAAGAAATCAAGGTAAAGGGCATTACAGAGTATCTTGGCACTGCACACCCCAAAAATGAGAAATTGAACTATATGCAGCTATTTACTACAGAAAAGCCTGGTGACTCGGAGTATTCGAAATATCTGGCTTCCCTTGGTAACAGGAAGACTGAGGATGTGCTGGATGCCTCTGTGAACAGCGAGTATGCAGTGGTATTCACCTACATCAAAGGAAAGGAAAAACTTGCTAATTATTGGGAAAAGGCAAAATATACAGCCCCTGCTGTCGGAACCGTAGCCCTTGGATTTGCTGTTGTCAAGCTTGGTTTCGGAGCTGGAAGCTTGCTTTCCATTTTCCTGACACCATTTGTCGGGGTGCCGGTCGGAACTTTCATCTCCTTGACTGGTGGAACCTTGATTCTTGGCGGGACTTATTGGGCCGGGATTGCAGCATATTTCAGCTGGACTCCTTTTGAGCACGTAGCGTTTTTGTCGTTTATTCCGTATGATGCGGAAAGCCTGCAAAACTTGAATTGCAATGAAATTCCCGTCAAACAATAAACTATTTATATTGCAAAATAAAATAATAGAAAATGCTGGGGAGGAAAAAAGCTGATGTAAACTATTTTTGGCTTGGAGTAGTGGCAGCAGTAATCCTGATTGTAGTTCTGCTCATTTGGGGGGTTGGACCTATTAGCGTGAAAATGGCAAATATTGGAAAAGCGCTTGGTGCATTCACATGAACAAGAAAGGGCAGGGAAGTGGCGTACCCATGTGGGTTGTGTGGTTATTATTAGCGTTACTGGCTTTTGGAGCCTCTCTGGTTCTGGTGCCTATGATAAAACAATCTTTGGGAATAGGGACATCGTATGGCTCAACAGGGCTTGACAAGGATCAGCAGCTGGAACCAGGCAAGACAAAAAACTTAATAATAAAAGCTGACGGGCTTAAATTACCCAAATTTATTATTTTAAATTTAAAATGAAAAGAAAAGCGCAGGGATTACCGATAAATATAATTGTAATAGCAGCAATATCTTTGATAGCAGTTGTAATTTTGATATATATGCTGGGAAATGCATCTGGTACATTTAGCAAGGCTGCTTTCTCATGCGAGTCCAAGGATGGAGAGTGCATGGAAGAATCAAGCTGCCATTATGAAAAAACCGGCTTTGCATGCCCCGAAAAAGACAGCAACCAGAAGATTGTATGCTGCATAAACCCGCTAAGAGGCTGAAATGATGAATAAAAAAGCAATTGGAGTAGGGATGATAGCGACTCTTGTTTTAGTTGTAATTGTACTTATTATAGGCACCAATCTCATAAAAAGACCTACTGCAGAAGCGGCAAGAATAGGCGCTTCTGAGCTTTACAAGGCAGCGCTTGCAAGATGCGCCTTTGATACACAAAGGGCAATGGAAAGAGGATTGATATTAACGCAAGCCAATGACAGGGATGGAGATTCCTTAGATGATGCATGCGACCCATGCGTATGCTCCGATTCCGGCTGCAAAAATAATGACATCAACTACGATGGAGATAGGGATGACGTGCCAATAAGGTGCGATAAAGACGACAACGACAAGATTGCAAGGGACTGCGGCAATTTTGTCATGACAAGCGACCGAAGATGCGTTGAAGGCGGTGCCGCGCCTGTTGCCAAGGTATGAAATGCCCAAACTATTCCTTTTCAAAGGCAAAAAGTCAGTAGTCATAGACCTTTCTTTATGGA
>CAYOWR010000132.1:0-1129 GCA_964407725.1 uncultured Methanosarcinales archaeon | reverse complement strand
CAACTATGATGGAGATAGGGATGACGTGCCAAGAGGATGCGACAAAAAAGACAATGACAAGACTGTAAGGGACTGCAATTTTGCCATGACAAGCGACCGAAGGTGCGTTGAAGGCGGTGCCGCGCCTGTTGCCAAGGTATGAAATGCCCAAATCAATTTTTTTCAAAGGCAAAAAATCAGTTATAGACCTCTCCTTATGGACCCTCCTAGAGATTTTGGCTGCAATTGGTATACTTTTTTTGCTGTTCTACTACATTCTAAGGCTCAGCGGGCTTTTCCTCAGCGGGCAGGAATACCAGTCAACAGTCAATAACCTTGAGGCATTATCAAACAGGGTAAACGAGCTTGTAAAGGATAGAAAAGATGTAGCAACGCAAACAACAGTGTACAGCATCACAGATGATTATATACTTGTGGGGTTCAGCTATAATGATAATGGAATGAGGACAGAATGCACAGGGGAAAGTATAATCACATCAAGGCCGAAATTATGCCAGTCAAAATCATGCCTGTGCATTTACCAGAACAAAGGCGGCATAACCGACTGGTCAGGCAATGATTTTGACCTTAAAGGTGACGCGGCACCTATAAAGTGCAGGCCATTTGAAGAAAAAATAGTATTTTTAACCCCAACCAGAGACTCAAATTTTCTTGGTGCCCAAGCCAATACAAAGCCAAGCTCAAACAGGTGGCCAAGCTACAATTATCTCGCGCTTTACGGAATATGCGGGGGATTCTGGCGCAGCAGCTGGAAAATAAGACAGGTATTTATCGACAAAATTAAGGAAGGAGACAATACATTCATTATAATTGGAGAGCTGAACAAGAAAAGCAATTTTATGCCAGGCGGCGGCTCTCCAGGCGGGGCAGGCGCGCAAGGAACTTATTAGAAAAGCATTTAAAGTGCAGTTCCAAATAATAATTATGAAAAAAAGAGGAATTTTACATTTTCTTAAAAGAAAAGGCCAAATCCCCATAAGGCAGATGCTTATTCATGTTGCAATGGCAGCGCTGCTTCTTTTTGTCGTCACATTGATGATAAAGTATGTCAGATCCATAGAAAACGACACAGAATTCCAGAACATCTTTCTGAGCAGGGATATAGCGCTTTTAATGAACACCCTCTACA
>CAYOWR010000131.1:0-3162 GCA_964407725.1 uncultured Methanosarcinales archaeon | reverse complement strand
GTTGCAGGATTGCAGCAGCTTACCAAGAAAGAGTAGAGCCATTATTTTTGCCTTTGATGAAAGATTTGAATAATCCTATTTATACAAAATGCGATGTTGTAAGCGATGAGTTGCTTGATTCATTCTTTAAGAAAGTGCAAGATGAGTTTGGCGAAGTAGATTTTCTTATTCACAGCATTGCATTTGCAAAGAGAGAGCATCTTCAAGGAAAGTTTATGGATGTGGATAGGAGGGGCTATCAGGTAGCCCATGAAGTCAGCGCTTATTCTTTGGCTGAATTGGCAAGAAGAACTGCTCCAATTATGAAAAATGGCGGCTCGATTATTGCAATGACTTATCTGGGAAGCGAAAAAGTAACTCCTGGCTACAATATAATGGGGGTTGCAAAAGCCGCTTTGGAATCAAGTGTTAAATATCTGGCTTATGACTTAGGCGAGCAGAAGATTAGAGTTAACGCGATTTCCGCAGGTCCAATAGCAACATTAGCTGCTTCTGGAATAGCGAATTTCCCAGAGATGTTATTAAATTATGTTGCAAAAGCGCCTTTGAAGAGAAACATAACGGCAGATGAAGTTGCGGACTGCGCATTATTTTTGTGCAGCGACTTGTCAAAGGCAATAACCGGGCAAGTGATTTATGTCGATGCCGGATATAATATTATGGGGATATAATTTATTTATATTATTTACATTAATTATTGAAAATCGTTAATGCCGTGTCTTATTGTGACGGGCAAGAAGAACAAAAACATTACGCATTTGAATTCATTGTCAAAAATTCATTAACGATTTAACATTAACGAAAAAACCATTAAAAAAAATTAATAAAAAATAATAATAAAAAACTCAAAAATCTTTTCTGAAAAATCATGAGATTCCTAACTAATTTTATTGATTTTATTCTGAATCTAGATAAACATCTGAACATTATAATCCAAAATTACGGAACTTTTACTTATGTATTGCTTTTTCTGATTGTTTTTGCAGAAACTGGATTTGTTGTTACTCCATTTCTTCCAGGCGATTCATTACTCTTTGCTGCAGGGACTTTTGCTGCAATCGGCTCGTTGAATGTTCTTGTTTTATTTCTAATATTAAGTGTTGCCGCAATCTTAGGTGATACAATAAATTATTCAATTGGAAAATTCCTAGGAACAAAGGCATTCAAAAAATATCCAAAGATTTTCAAGAAAGAATATTTGGATAAGACTCATAA
The DNA here is from genome assembly GCA_964407725.1 of uncultured Methanosarcinales archaeon. Taxonomy (GTDB): domain Archaea; phylum Nanobdellota; class Nanobdellia; order Woesearchaeales; family GW2011-AR4. The sequence continues at coordinate 1,947 of CAYOWR010000131.1, read as the reverse complement.
ATTTTATGAAAAATACGGCGCAAAGACTATTGTCTTGGCAAGATTTGTTCCCATAGTGAGGACTTTTGCGCCATTTGTAGCAGGTGTAGGAAAAATGAAATACATAAATTTCCTGACCTATAATATTGTTGGAGGCATTGCATGGGTTGCATTGTTTGTCTTTGGCGGGTATTATTTTGGAAATATACCATTTGTTAAGAATAATTTCTCCTTTGTAATAATAGTGATAATAATCCTTTCTTTCATTCCCATAATTTCGGAATTTATAAAAATCAGACGCAAAACGCCTAGATAACTTTTTATATGAACTATACTTATCTTATATAATGTCAAATGACCCTTTGAGGCTTGAGGATTCCGTTAGAGTTGTAGGCGTAGAAAGATCTGTACCTATGCGTCAAATCAGGGGAGAGGGCCTCGTTATTGAGCCAAGACATACAAGAATTTTGGAAGAAGCATTGACAAGGTTTTCAGAATATGACGGCAGACAGGTTACTGCTAGACAGCTTGCCGAAGTCCTAAATATTTTTGGAAATCATGACCCTATGTATAGTCCAGACGGGATACCATTGCATGCAGGAAATGTTGTAGCTTCAAGAATTTTGGATATGTCCACTCCAACATCAAGGCTTTTTGAATCAATTGACCTGCTTTTGGGAATTCCGACACAGGCAAGAGGGCCAACAAAAATATTCCTAATTCTTGAAGTGAACAATGTTTTGCATTTGGGAATGCAATTACCTAAATTAGGAGATTCCGTACCATCATTTATTTATTTTGCTGAAATTAGATATAAAAATCCTTCGAGTGCACGTTAATAAGAATCTTTATAAATGAATATTATTTTTCATTTTATATGGACCCAAGCTATCAGTCTTCTGAATCAAAAGCGGTTGCTGCAATAAGAAAAGCTATTCCTTCTTCTTTAAAGCGAAATATGCTGCCTCAAAGCAAGGGAATGTTTGCAGAATTGTACGAGAACAATGAAGTTTTTCCAAAGCATTATATCGCAAGCACAATAGACGGTGTTGGAACAAAGGTTATTGTGGCCGAGGCATTGAATAAATATGACACTATTGGAATTGACTGCGTTGCAGTTTGCGCTAATGATTTGGCAACTTTGGGCGCAGTAAGCCCATTTTTATTCATGGATGCAATTATGTGCCAAGATCAAATACAGGAAAAAGCTATAACAGGAGATATTGTTAAGGGAATGTCCAAGGGACTAGAACAATGCAATGCCTCAAATATTTTAAGAAATTCAATTAAAATAAACTTTGGCAAGGGGGAAACCGCTTCTATAGATGAGTTGCTAAGCTCTCCAAAATCTGGATATGGGCTTGAATTAATGGGCTCGATGGTTGGCTTTATTGAAAAAAATAAATTTGTAAGGCATAAAATCAAAGCTGGCGACAAAATTATTGCATTAAAAAGCTCTGGCCCTCACTCGAATGGATATACTGATTTAAGGCGCAATTTGCTGAATGGTGACTTTGAAACAAGGTCAGAATATAAAAAATTGTACAAAGGAAGATTTTCTCTTGATGACAAATTTGGCGGCTCTACTATTGGAAATATTTTGTTAGAACCCACTAAGATATATATTCAAACAATGGCGAAAATATCAAAACAATTTGATGTTGTTGGATTTAATAATACAGGATATGGATTAAAGAACTTAAACAGAGCAAAAGAAAAGGTTGAATTTAGAATATACAATCCAGCAAAGCCGCAGCCTATATTTGAATTGATGCAACATGAATCTGGCTTTACTGACGAGCAGATGTATACTACATTTAACATGGGAATGGGATTTTTTGTTGTCTGTGAAAAGGAAAAAGCAGATGATGTTTTGCAAATTGCGAAAGATGCAGCGATTGTTGGAGAAGTCAAAAAGAACAAAAAAACAAGAACTGTTTTAGAGAAAAATAAAAAGAAAATTGTGTT
>CAYOWR010000130.1:0-3168 GCA_964407725.1 uncultured Methanosarcinales archaeon | reverse complement strand
AATGGAATTTTTGGGAACTTGAACTCTGTTCAAGTATTCGCCTCACCTCTTATTGTTTTACATCACTAGGACGTTCTCGTTGATTTTTGATTTATTTTATTTTTTATTGACTTTTTTGTTAATGTTTTATTTTGTTTAAGAATTGTTGATTTTTTATTTGATGTTATTGTATTTCTTGAGTTTATTTAGCTGCTTGATACATTGATTACATAAACTATTCCTTTTTCCTTATAAACTGTATTTTTGCCCTTGGTTATGTTGCCTGTGACATTTGCAGGCAGGAATTTTATATACTCGTAATCCAAGTAAGCAACTGCAAGCTCTCTGTTGTCTGTTATATTGATCTTGTACGCAATTCCATTCACAGTCTTTGGAAGGGTGAAATTTCTTATGTAACCATCATTAAGAGATTTTGCTATTTCTATCTCTTGATAAGCAAATTCAGCTATATCTTGGGCAATTTTTTTGTTCCCTTCCTCTTTTGCATTCAATAAATTAGTGCTTGTAATAGCAAAAAATCCTAGAATAACCAGGAGCATAAAGGAAGCCAAAATTATGAACTCCATTGCAGACTGAGCTGAACGCGAGCTTGCTCGAAACTGCGAGCGTTCTCGCAAGCATTTTGATTTTTGCATTTTATGCCGTATCAATAAAAGCAGAACTTTTTGTTGCTTGTATCCTTATTTTTTTAAGGCCAGAGTTTGAAAGGTCAGGAAGCTTGCATACATTAGCAATGCAGTTTGAGCCAGTTGTTGACAGGTTTACATTCGAAATGAACACAATTTCCTCGTCTCCAAAGTTTGTTGTTAAGTTAAATACAAGCTCTCTTCCATCAACTATTTGGGCATTGACAACATTATCAGGTACGTTTAATTCCAAAACTGTTTTGGAGCCCTCGCCTGTGTAGAATATGGTTTCAGAGGTGTCCACAATGGTTCTGCCAAGCTTTACAATCTGCGCATCAAGTAATTCCTGGCTTGATGCTTTGGAATAATTATAGAATAAGTATGTTGTTGGCACTATTATACCAAGGGTTAAAGCTATAATTAATAGATATTCCATAGAAGCCTGAGCTTTATACGACTTTTCCATTTATCCTGCCGTTTATTGTGTGTAAAGGTTTGGTTGGCGTGTTAATCGCGTAGTAAACCATTGTGACTTTAAGCTCGGCTCTTGTTCCGCTTAGATAGCCGCCTCCGCTGCATGAGGTAAAAGACAGGTCTTTTTCTGCAGAATAATCCCACTGCCATTCAGTAAGAGCACAGGATCCTTGAGAGTCTGTCGGTGGATCGCATAATACTGGATTAACAGCGTCATTCGTTATTGTCATTGACTTAACACAGACATTTTCGCCTAAATTATTTACTAATTTAAGATTTACTTGATCTGATTTTAGGCTAAAATCCAGACATTTAAACTGCTCCGGGAAAATGCATTTCTGCGGCAGGAATTTTGCAAAATCAAAAAAGCCGAAATAATATAATGCTCCTAATGTAATAGAAATGGCAATAAAAGCCCATGCATATGTTGTAAGATATTCTAAAGACGCCTGAGATTTTTTCATGAAGTTGCCTCTTTTAAGATTTAAATTAATCTAGAATAAGATATATAAAAGTTGTGGTTGCTTACCCAACAGTTGCGTATACTTCTCCACTTATATTCTTGGCATAAGTGCTTGTGCTTGCTGCAGAATGATATGTTATAGATGTCAATACTTTTCCTTTGCTGCCGGAGCTAAGCCCACCGCCTGAGCAAGTGGTCCATGCAAACTCGACTATTTCGCCAGCCTTCCAATTTGACGGCAATGTCGGCTGCCCAGTGCAGGTATACGAGGTTGAACTTTCAGTAGATGCTGCCACAGAATCCACAACTACAGCTTCCCCAACGCCGTTCTTAAGCCGTATTCTGAAAGCATTAGATGCAATAACATAATCAACACACTGAAATTCAGCTCCAAAAGTGCACCTATTAGGCAGAACTTTGCTGGGGCTTAAAACGCCAAAATAAGCCAATGTTCCGATCATAATCAAGATAACCAGGAAAGCCCACCCATAAGTTGTGAGAAACTCTAATGCTGCTTGTGCTTTGTTAGATTTAAACATAACATCACCTTTTTTGATATTTTACTCTTTTAACTTGTTATATATAAATATTTCTATTTTACTAGTCTGTTTGCTTAAACAAAACATATCTTTTATCGATATTAACATAGTCTGCTTTAGTCTTTGAATCAAGCTTGTCAAGCAAAGTATTGATAGCAACAAAGCTAACTGCTATGCCGCCTGCAAACAGCAACCTTTCATATATAACCACTGGAATTAAAGTTATCCATGCTCCAGGTGTCATTGGAACAATATAGTTCCACATTGCCCCTCCAACAGCATGAGCTGTAAAAGTTGCACCTAAGCTTTTTAAGAAAACTTTGTCACTATATTTTTTTGGCAGCAGTTTTATGATTATAGGTATTGTCCAGAATAGTGCAAAAAACCAAACCTGCCTGCCAACAGGATGAGCTACAAACAAAATTATTGCTGCTATTGGAACAAAGAAGCTTAGCTTATCCTTTTTTGTTTTAAAATACCACGCTGCAAAGAGCATTGGCAGCAATCTCAATATGGTCACTAAATCAAATGCAGCGTGACTATAGATTTTGCTGGCTATTTCAGCAATCAAAACTGACAAGATACCAACAACTGGCCCTAAAAATGAGCCGGCTACTGGCCCGAAAAACTGAAAAAGAGTAAAAAACTGGTTTTCTGCGCCAACAAGCTTTGAAAAATTTATTTTGTCACCAACAAAAACTAAAATGCTGAATATAAGCAGGAACAACAAACCTTTTTTTGTGATTAATTTGTTAAGTTTCATTATACCACCAAAGCTTTGGAAATAGATTTGTTTAAATAATTTTCTATTAAAATTTTATCTAGAAACTCTGAATTAGATGCACAGAATAAGTTTTTCCTTTTACTTCCCTTCTAACCAGGTTTTTCTTCTCGAAATCAGTTAGAATCTGGCTTACTTTTGCTTTTGAGAGATCTGCTCTGAACTTTAAGGTTGATTGAGTAATGCCATCCTGCTCTTTTATTGCCTTCAGCACTTTCTGCTCGTTTTCATCCATTGCCTTTAATATCAAATCAAATTTATCTATCTCTATCTTCTTATTCTTTT
>CAYOWR010000129.1:0-3181 GCA_964407725.1 uncultured Methanosarcinales archaeon | reverse complement strand
ATGATCCATCCAAACGACTTGTAACTTTCCTACTAATCCAGTAGTGATCCTGCATCTAGCAAGAGCATGTCTTGGCAATTCGCAATACATTAGTTGTGCAAAAATTTCAACGAGGCGTTCTTTTAAATCAGCATCATCTTCATCATAGATAGGAGGTAGAGCATCGCTTAATGCAAGCTCAACCGCTTTGCCTTCGTCTTCAATTAACCTTCTTTGGTAAGTTTCGATAAACCAATTGAGACTAATCATAGAGGTTGGTAAATCCTCCCCATTTAAAAAGCCATATGACTACAATTCTTCATTCTTTTATTCGCAATCTTTATAAAGACTATAATTTCTGTATGTCAAAAATGAGGGTGGCAATCAGCAAAAAACACATTAACCTAAATGACAGGCTTTCAAAAGAGTCAAATTCGCTTGCACAAAACTTTAATGCCAAAGCATATTCAAAAATAGAAAGCGCAGATAGTTTATTGCCAAAACGCAGCATAACAGTTGAAAAGAAGAAACAACTGCTGTTGGAGCACCTTCATAAATCGATATTAAAAACATTTTCGATTGACAAGAAGAAATTCAGCAAAAAGGCTTTTGGAGCATTAAAAAAGAGGATCCATAGCATAAGAATAATAATAAATAAGCTTAGGAGCATAAATTATTACTTGGAGACTTCATTTATAGAAGACTTGAAAACTTCAAAGATAAAGATGCCAATCGACGGTTCAAAAGCTCAACAATTTGGCAATCTCTCCAAAGATGAGCTGGATTTGCTGGAGTATGCTGCATACAGGACGATTGGAAAAGCAATAATGCTTGATAAAAGATTGGTTAAGGAATATTTATCCAAAAAAAATAAAATCATTTTCGTGGAAAAAACTGAGGCCAGGAGCTTAAAAGCTTTATTAAATAAAGAAACTTTAGTGCTGGAGCATCTTGAAGCAAAGATGCCACCGCCGGCATTGATAACCGGCAATTTGCTTAAAGACCCCATATTCACACATTGGGTTGCAAGGGTGTTTGCGCTCTTGTCGTATTTGGAGCATTTGTATTGCATTGAAAAAGAAATTTTCAAGAAGATAAGGAAAAACAGGGCAGCCAAGTCGGTAATAAGCAGAAAAATAAGCGAGCTGGTCAAGGAGAAATCAAAACTGCTCAATGTGCTTGAGGCAAAAGAAATTTCAATGAAAAGGTTTTATGCCGATAGCAAAATTAAAAAGCAAATGCACAATCTTAGTGCTATTATAAATCTTTAGCGCAAAATGGAAGGAATTGAAAAACAAGAAATGCCGGAAACAAGAGCTATGTCAAGATCTAAGGAAGAAACAGCCATAGTGCTTGATTTCCTGCCCAATGGCTATCCTTATGACGAAAGGCCCATGTATATGAAGACTCCAATAGCGCAAGCTATTGGAAAAGAGCATTTTGTGCTTCTTGAACTGGTGCCAAAGAAAGGAATTCATTTGCAGCCATTTGAGGAAGTTTATATTGGCGATGGGAAAAGGGATAAGATACACCACATCGTGGGCAAGATGCCACTAAACAAGCTTACTGCAACTGCTAAATCAGAACTGGAGTTTGTGGTAAAGGACATAGTAAAGAAAAATGAGAAAAAATTCATTGATTTTTTTAATAAAGCGCAGCCCCTAAGCACCAGGATGCACCAGCTTGAGCTGCTCCCCGGATTAGGCAAAAAGCACATGTGGCAGATAATAGAAGTTCGGGATGAAAAGCCTTTTGAAGATTTTTCTGACATCAAGGACAGAGTAAAGTTAATGCCGGATCCCGAAAAGGTCGTGCTCAAGAGGATTTTGCAGGAATTAGAAGGCAGTGAAAAGCATAAAATCTTTGTAGATTTATAATTCTAAAATGCACCCCAGCAAAGAACAGATTAAAATTGGCAATATAAGCACTTCTCAAACAGAAATAATAGACATACTCAAGGCATGGTTCGCAATTTCAGTGGCATTTGCAGTAGTCCTCAGCACCTCAATTTTTTCCGCAGAGGTCTATAACAAATTTATAATTGCTGCGCTAACAGTCGGAATAGGCTTTCTTCTTCACGAGCTTGGCCATAAAATAGTGGCGCAAAAATACGGCTGTTTTGCGGAGTTCAGGTCTTTTGACAACATGCTGCTCCTTTCCATAGCAATGTCATTTTTAGGCTTTGTGTTTGCCGCGCCTGGCGCAGTCATGATATCTGGTAAGGTAAACAAAGCAAGAAACGGCTTGATTTCAGCAGCAGGCCCGATAATAAATCTGGCGCTGTCAGCAGCTTTTTTTGGCTTGGCATTTCTTGAAATTCCAAATTTATTTAAGCAGGTTGCATATTATGGCTTTGTGATAAACTCGTGGCTTGCCTTGTTCAACATGATACCTTTCTGGCTGTTTGACGGCTACAAAGTTTGGAGATGGAACAAGCTTGTATATGCCGCCATTGTGTTGAGCGCAATTTTGCTGATGTTTGCAAAAAGATATATGCCTTTGTGAAAATGACGCACCACAATCATAAATGCCAAAATTGCGGAAGAACCTTGACAGAAGAAGAGATTTACTGCTATTTCTGCGAATTAGAAATTAATGAAAAGAAGGAACACCATCATAAAGAGAAAATCAAAAAAAATAAATTCCAACTCTGAAATTCAAAAAAATATTTTTTAAGAAAAATCGGCAAATTTTTGTTAAAATTTTTATCGTCGAGAAACGCTTTTTTCAGATTTTTTCGGCGCAAATCAGCCAAAAATTTCAAAAAATTTTCAAAAAAACATCGTCGGAGAATTGCAAAAAAGAAAAGATTTAAATACTAGTTTTATACTATTTTAATTTCTTAAATTCACCGAGAAAAACAAAAATGACCGAGTTTGGATTGCACGTTACAATTGACGCATCAAGGTGCGACAAGCAAAAACTTGCCTCGTATTCCTTGGTGTATGATATTCTGAACAATCTGCCAGCTAAAATTGGCATGACCAAGATGACTTTGCCTTATGTAGCAAAATGGCTGGACAAGTTTGCAGATGGCACTCCCGGAATTTCTGGATTTGTCATGATTGCTGAGAGCCATATTAGCATTCACACTTTCCCGGACCAGGATTATGTATTTATGGATATATTCTCATGCAGGGAGTTTGAGACAGAAAAGGCTGTGAAGTACTTGGTTGAGGCTTTTGCAGCGAAGAAGTTTAAG
>CAYOWR010000128.1:0-3207 GCA_964407725.1 uncultured Methanosarcinales archaeon | reverse complement strand
TCTTGATGAAATGGCTTAAGTTTTCTGCAGCATAAGCAGCAAGATGAAATACATAGTCTATTTTATTATCTTTGAAAATCCTATTGACAAGGTCGTGATTTGTTACGCTTCCCTCAATAAATTTAATGCCTTTTGGAAGATTTTCCACGAACCCGCCACTTAAGTCATCCAACACAATGGTGTTATAACCCAGTTTCAGTAAGTCTTTTGCGATATGGCTTCCCATGAAGCCTGCTCCTCCGGTAACAATGCAAGTTTTCATCCTATAGTTCGATTGGAAAACATTGTTTAATATTTAAATTTATGTGAATGCAAATTGCTTGACATTGGGTTTACTTAATTACCTCGAAAACATAAAAATTTTCCAAGTTTGCATTCGAAGCAGAGTATGGCAGAAATCCTCCTCCAAATGTGTAGAAGCCTGCACGCGCTTCAGGATTATGGATTTTTAATGGTGATATGCTGTTGTATCTTATTGTATCAATCAATTTTAATCTTTCATTTAGAAGCGGATGAAGGGTTCTTGGAGACTGTATTTGGGATTTAACAACTATATCCCCCTTTTTTGGTTTGTTGATATCGATAATTTCTAAAATTTTGTAACCTCTATCCTCCATATAGTACCGAAATCCGCTATGGCCTGCAAACCATATTGTATTATCATTAGTCTTATACCTATCAATTGTGCTGGCAAAATCCTTGTAAACTTTGGCAAATTCATAATCTGCAAATGCAACAAAAATGCTTAATGCTATTGACAATGCTGCGCTTAATATAACAAAATTTTTCAAATTATTTCTATTGAGAAAATTTTGATTATCTATAACGTTAAAATAAAAAATGGCAATAGGCGGGATTAAATTGTTGGCATATCTTGTAGCCCCGCCAGCAAAAAAAGTATTAAATAAAAATATGATTATAATCCATGAAAAAAGGAAAATATTATCTGCAAATTTCTCATGGAATACATTCTTCAATTTTTCCCGCTTAAATAATTCAACAGCTATTCCAAAATTATATTTTGCGATTGTATAAAAAACAAAAATACCTGTGGAAAAAAAGAATGTAAACAAAATTAAGTGGATTATGTTGTATCTGTAGCTAAAATTTGCTGAAATGTAGTAAAGCGCTATCGCAGCAGCCGACGAGAATGCTGAAATTAGCAAGTATGCTTGTTTATTTGCTCTTTCTCTAAGAAAAGGGTATAAAAGCATTAACGGAAAAATTGTTGCTCCACCGATATAAGTCATATTTGTTACGAGCTTTGTAATAATAGCCTGTAATGAAAATGAGTTTTGTGAACCTAAAAGCCATGGTAAAATTTGGAGATTGTGCGGGGCACCATAAAGTAGATAGGTGTATAGATTCCATAGCACCCCTAGACTTACCGGGATTATTAAATAAAAAATATATTTTATATTTTTTCTTAATACTGCATACAATGCCAGCACAAGAAAGATTGTTATGCCTGTATATTTAATTAGATATGTAAATCCAGAAAAAACTACACCAAGGATTATTTTAAGCCTGTTATCAGAATCAACTCCATATGCAAAAAGAGCAACAGAAAGGAGGGAAAATGCAAGAAATGGGATGTCAAGCATCAAAGTGTTTGACATTACAACAAAAACAACGCTTGTTGTCAGAAATAAACTAGAAAATAATGGTCTTTTTGTAAATTTTTTTGATATGTAGTACATTGCTATGCCAGCAATCAATGGAAATATAATATTAAAAAGATGCAGTATCCTTTCTGCTCCCCCAAACAACAATATTACAGCCGCATTATAGTAGAACATAAGCGGCGGATCTGTCACATGTGTGGCTGGTACCGACGGCAGCCATTCGAAAGAATAAGGATGCAATGGATCTTTAGTTAGATGCCTAGAAATGTAGACAAATTCCGTGTCATCCATATTAAAAGCTTTATTTATAAAAGGTAATGTTAATAATAGCACAATAAGGGCTATAATCAGTATATTAAAGAAATTTTTTTTAAAATTCATTTTATCAAATTTATTAGGATATAATCCCACTTTGAATAAATTTTTGCATAAGCAATTTTCCGACGATATCATTTCCAGTTTCAGATAAATGACCGTCCATCACAAAATATAGGTCTTTATTTTTATTTCCTATATTTTTCAGATCAGGAAGTAAGTTTATTACAGTTATGTCATTTTTTTTGCCAAATTCAACCATACGGTCTATTTCCTCTGTTGTTGTGTACTTTTCATAAACTTGCCTTTTGTCCGGAATAAGTACAATTACCAGTATGAAATTTTTCTCTCTGGCTATTTGTTCAGCCTCAAGCATTATGAGGTCAATCATTTTAAATTTTTCTCCCATGCTCATTTCTGGAACTTGAGGTCCAAGAATTTTTTCCCTGACAAATTGTATTTTCAACAGCCTGTCCCTCAGAAAAACATAGGATTTTAGATTAGCCAGCACATAATTAACATTTAAAGCTTTGCTCCAGAATTCATCATTATCCTTCAAATAAAATCTTTGTTCCCATGACACATTCCTCTTTGGAACAGGAACATTCATCAGCTTAAGCTTATTGTTTTCAATTTTGAAATAAGGCCTTGGGTATCCATATGCTTCTTTCGCTCCAAGAAATGAGGCATCATTGTGATACGCAATCACAACAATGTCCGGATTGTACTTAACGCCTTCATTCTTGAGCAGCAAGAGTTGTTGGTCTGCGTCATATCCGCTTGTGCCCATATTGATTATTTCGAATCTGTTTGGGTATAGCCTATTTAATTCATTTGCAAATATATTTGTGAATCTCTTAACATCACCAACTCCATAGCCCCATGTGAAGGAATCGCCTAAAAATTCTATTCTCCTGATATCTCTGCTTTTATTGTAAGAATGCTCATAGTCTCTTAAGCCTTTTGAGTTTATATTAACATAACTTTTTGAATCATACGTATAGAAGGTGCCATTTGCCAAAGGCCTGTTCCTCCATCCAAGGTAGTCAGAATATTCATAAAACTTGAACTCGTTTTCCGGCTTGTATTTTGGCTTGGGCTCAATGATTCTCAACACTACTTCCATGATAGAGAGAAAAATAAGAATGGAAAGAATTAGTACACTTAAATTTATTATCGAGCTTCTGTATTTATTATTTATCATCCTATTCTATATTTTTTCCATCTTTTTGTGGAAAGGCTCATGTCAATTGTCAAACTTGGTCCT